>CAZWWW010000008.1:0-19596 GCA_964637715.1 uncultured Phycisphaeraceae bacterium
CATGTACACGTTGCCGCGTGTCGCGCCGTTGCTGTGGTCGGTCGCCACCCAGATCTGACCCAATAGTCCCTGGGGATTGGGTCCAACGCCGATCTGTGTTACGCCACCGAGATCCACGGTAACGGGTGTGGAAAACGTGGGTGAGATCGCGCCGTTTCGCGCGGTATCCGACCGCGCGATCAGGTGCGTCGTTTGTCCAAGCGAAGTGCCCGCGGCATAGAGTTCGCCATCCGGTCCCACGGTGACGGTACCCCATTTCATGCTGGGCGTCGTAATGGCAAAAGGGCCTTGGAAGGACGTGCCGTTGTTAATTGAACGCGTAAAGTCATTCGATCCACAGCACGAAAACTGCACGTTCCACAACTGGTAAATGAACCCGTCGCCGCTGCTGCCTGATCGATCCACTGTGATCCATTGTTTGTCACCACCGAACGCGGAGGCGGGCGGAATCTGCCACGTCACGCCGCCGTCGATCGACTTGAAGACTTCAGCCGAGTCGATGGCGCTGAGGCTGGAATAGTAAAACGTGCCGCTCGAATCCGCGGCCAGAACCGGATCGCTGCGAAACTGACCGGGGTCCAGCACGCCGGGGAACGTCCAGGTAGCGCCGCCGTCCTGCGAATAGGCGATTCCGGCTTGCCTAAACGAACTGAGAGTCGTATCAAACTGGCGCCAGCCGATCGCAATCTTGTTGCGGTCGTTCGGATCGACGGCCATGGACGGCTCGTTCGCGGCGTCATTCAGAATATCGTTGCCGTTCGCGGCAATGTTGACCTGAACGCTTGTAAAGCGCCCTCTCGTAATCGGCGCGACAGCCGCTGTTACCTGCGGTTGATTGCGCAGGTAGGCAGGCGGCGCGGGGACCGGGATTTCGAGCGGTTCCGTCGGCACCACGACGTGGTCGTTACGCGCACGAGCGGGCGAAGAGGAGCGGGTATCCGCAGGCCTGACCGCCACAGCGCCGCCCAAACCACGCTGTTCATCCTGTCGCCGCCTTGCCGATAGGTCCGCCGCAAAACACCACGTTCCGACCAACAGGGCTGCAACCGTCATCTTCACAGCCAATGAGTTCATCTTATCGCTCCTTTGCCCCTTCGTGCGAAAACCCCTCTTGCTTACGGACACGCCGAGGGGCCGGCGTACGGATAGGCGGACCCCAGAAACGCCATAACGCCGGCGTTAATATCAAGAAAATTGACAACCTGATCGGGGATCGCCGGGGCCAAGTCGGCCATGCTCACATTCGGTGCGGTGATCGATCGCTGGAACGTGTTGACGATAGCAGTAATGTCCTCGAAATCCGGTGTTCCATCAGGGCCCCCGGAGGGCGCGCCGATCAAATCTCCCCAGTCAGGGGCTGTTAGAAACATGCGCTCGGGCGACATCACCAGTTCCAAACCCTGCCCGCAGTCGACCTCCTCATAGGATTGAACAGCATAGGTCGCACCGGGCATGATTTCATCGCCGACAAGATGAAGAACGCCGACATCGCCCCAGTTCCGATAGAGCGGATCGCAGCGCAGATGGGCGATGCTAAGCGGACCATCGCTTGAAGCGACGGTTGTTGGGGCGTCGACCCACATCTCCGCACCCACCAGCGATTCAAAACCGGGCGGGAGATCGGCGAATGAAACGTGCAACGCGACCTGATGCCCAGGATTTCCAGGTTTCAAAGACACATAGCGGTTCTTTTGGACCGGGCTCGGCTCGTTAGCGGGCATGGCCGGTGAACCACAGGGCGACGGTACGATCGCTGATACGTCCAGAACGAACAAGCCGTTGGATTCGTCCGACACAAGTACGATTCCGCTAGGGAGGTACGGGTAGTTTCCCCAGGCGCCGCCGAAGCTGGGCCCGTCGGTCGCCGGCCAGGTGTCAAAAAAACCGACCTCCTGCATATTGTTGGCGTCCGAGGCGTCATACACGCGGAGTCCCGTTGTGTAATTCGCCAGGAACAAGTAGTTGCCACGCACGAACAGATTGTGGTCGATCGACGCTTTGCCATTCGTGTAGGTGGTAACGAACAGCGGATCGGTCAAATCCTGAACGTCGATTATGTAGGTCGTGGTGGTCGTCACGTTCGGGTTTTGTAATTCGTCGAGTTCGTCGTCGATGAACAGTGTAAGCTTGTCCTCGCTCAGTCCGCCCTGGTGGCAGTAGGAGAGGTTGGGGTACAGCAACGTGCCGAGCGTGAACATGTTGGACTTGTCCGTCACGTCGACGGTGTATAGCCCCGCACCGCCGCAAAAGCAGAACGCGATTTCCCGTCCCGCATAGATGCCCGAGGTATAGGTGACGACTTGAGCATCATGGACATAAGGTCCGGACCACGCACCCGCCAGAACCGGCAGGCGCGGGTTGGCGAGATCCACCGCCACCAATCCCGTCCCCAGGTTTGATCCACAGAGATAGGCGTAGCCGCTGTCTTCGTTCACCACTACATTGTGCGCGGTTTGCAGACCGGACGCGGTAAAGGGCGTAAGAAGACTCACCGTGCCGGCGTCGATATTGGCCAGTGAGATCACCTGCATACCCCCACCGCTTTCGTTGACGTTGTAGGCGAAACTCTGGTAGGTTCTCATGTCGCTCCAGATCGAGCTCGCATCATTCAATGTGGCCACTACAACCGGATTCGACGGATCGGTTACCTCAACAAACGCGGTACCCACATCAAGACCGACAATGGCATATTCGCGTCCCGACGGCGAGACATAGCCCCAAATGTCGTTGGTGGAAGACGCCCCGAGCGAACCTCGCAATGTCGACAGGGGCACCCGACTCAGTAAAGAAATGCCGGAAGAAGGGAAACCGGCGGACGCCGATGTTCCGCGCATGGTCCCGGATGCCTGAATCGCCACCGTATCCGCCGCTCGAATTCGACTGTCGAGCCGTCGTAGCACGGAGTCCGGCGGCATGGCGTTCACGCATTGCACCACAACCGCAGTCACCGCGCACCCAACCATCCATATCCGCCACTTCAGCGCATTGCGCATACGTGTCTCCTCTAGAAAAAAAGTTGCCCCCAGAAAGCGGGTTTCAGCGATCTCGTTTCGGTGTGTTCCCCGCAGGCAAGCCAGCGCCCAATAATATAACCCATTCCATCGCGGGAAACCAGCCTCAAGTCGAACCTATTCCCGAGAATCGCCATGCCGAACCCGAACACCCATCGTCCCGTAACTGTATGACGCGGTGATTGACCGGCCATGCACGATTCCGGTACAATCCTGTCAGGGGAAGTTTGTAATCGCCGGCCGGTCAATACCCGGTTCGTGCGAATGTAGGGTCCAACCACAGCCATGACACTCCCACCGCCACGCCTGCGGTTTGTGATGATGGCCGCTTTGTTTGCGATCGTTGCAGGCGACGCGGTGGGCCACCAATTCGTGTCCCGTCTTACGAGATCAGGGGCCTATCCCAACCAACCGGGCAGCGGATGGTTCGGGGAGGCGTACCTTAATCTACCGACTTCTGCAACAGAAAACCTACTAACAGCGGAATCGTACGCCAACACTGTTGCCCCCGACTTTACATTTCGTGCTTCCTGGATTGATTTCCCGTCCGGACCGACAGACGCCGTTTTGGACTCAAGCCTCAAAACGATTGGAGATTTCCTCGACGATTACCTGTTCGACGTGTCCGACCCGTCCAAGCTCGATGAGCCCATGAGCCACTTCTTTCTGCGTTTTACCGGGAACGTCAAGGTGACGCTCAACCAGGAGGTGCGAACGGGATTGACCTTCGTCGGTCTGCCTGTTTGGATCGATTTCGGCACCATGGCGTATGACGGTTTTCGTAACAAGGTGGCGACGAATTCCGTGTACCGCACGCCGGATGTGAACCTCAACCGGAATCCCTGGTCGAGTTTCGGTCCTGCGATCGAAGCGCTCGGGCTGTATCCGATTACCATCACTTATTTCAACCGGTACGATCCGGACGGAACGCTGGATGCGCCGTGGGCGGGCATTGAGCAATACGGCTATTTCCCCAGCGAGAAAGCCTGGCCCGCGGGAAAGCAGATGTTCAACGAGCGGTTCGGGTTCGGCAAGCTGGTGCCGCCCGACGTCATCTATCAAATCGAGGACGTTTTACCGCTTGAACCGGGAGATTTCGACGGTGATGCGGATTTCGACCTGTTTGACTATGGCTGGCTTCAGTTTTGCGGTGATCCGAGCTTTTTCCTGCTCCCGTCGGGCTGTCACACCTATGACGTTGACGGCAATGGAAAGGTCAGTCGGGACGAGATCAACGCGTTTCTTGCGGCCTTCAACGGACCGAATACCGCCCGGCAACAGGAAGGTGGACCATGACGCGGCACCCGCTCATTGTCGGTATCAGTCTGGTCTGCCTGGCGCTCGTTGCCGCGGCGGGAACGGTGGCGTTCAACGGAGCGTTTCAGGCGCCAACGACGCTGCGCGACTTTTTTCAGCCCGGCTCACAGCCTAACAGCGATGTGGCGTACGATTTCTTCCGGACGAGTTCGATCTGCATCGAATGTCACGAATCAGACGGTGTCGGCGAATCCGTGGTGTTTCCTCCCTGGCAGGGAAGCATGATGGCTCAGGCGGCGCGCGATCCGGTGTTTTATGCGTGTTTGACCGTAGCCAATCAGGACGCCGCCTTCGCTGGTGAGATCTGCCTGCGCTGTCACACGCCCGGAGGTTGGTTGGCGGGGCGCAGTGAGCCTTCTGACGGTTCCAAACTTACCCGCTCCGATCGAGACGGTGTTAGTTGCAGCGTGTGCCATCGCATGGTCGATCCGGTATTCAAACCCGGTATAAGCCCGCCGGTCGATGCGAACATCCTGGCGAACATCGACCCGCTTCCCGTCAGTCCGGGGGGTGGCAACTTCATCATGGACCCATTGGATGTTCGCCGCGGTCCGTACGACGACCTGCAGGACATCAACCCACACGCCTGGTCGCACTCGCCGTTTCACAGGAGCGCCGCGTTGTGCGGCACCTGCCACGACGTGAGCAACCCGGTCTATACGCGCCAGCCGGACGACTCCTACAGACTCGGTCCGCTCGACACGCCGCACGAACCGGCTGCGGGGAAGTATCAGGCGTTCCCGCTGGAACGGACCTACAGCGAGTGGCTTCACAGTGACTTCGCCAACGGCGGGGTTGATATGGGCGGTCGCTTCGGCGGCACGTTGGCTGTCGTGAGCACCTGTCAGGACTGCCACATGCCCATCAAGCCCGGTAAGGGATGTTTCTTCGGACACGAGCGCGACGACCTCCGCGCCCACGATTTGGCGGGGGGCAATGCCTGGGTGCAAGACATGGTGTGGAATCTCTACGGCGGTGAAGGGCTGAACTACAACTACCTCATGGATGGTAAAGCCAACGCTGTTTCGATGTTGCAACGGGCGGCCACGCTGGAGGTCAATCAGGTAGGAAACCGATTAGACGTTAGGGTTACGAATGAAACCGGACACAAACTGCCGAGCGGCTACCCCGAAGGTCGGCGTATGTGGATCAACATAAAGGTGTTTGACGACGCGCTGTCGGTGATTGAAGAATACGGCGCGTATGACGACATCACCGCTGAATTAATGACCACGAATACCACGGTGTATGAAACGCATCTCGGCGTGGATGCAACCATGGCGGCTGTGTCCGGGCTTGCCACGGGTAAATCGTTTCATTTCGCGCTGAATAACAAGGTATACAAGGACAACCGCATTCCGCCGCGCGGCTTTACGAACACCGCGTATCGAGCGATTCAGGCATTGCCCGTGGCCGCAAGTTATGCCGATGGGCAATTCTGGGATGATTCGAGGTTTCGGCTTCACCCGGGCGCGGCACAGGCGACGATCAGTCTTTTTTATCAGACCGCTTCGCGTGACTACATTGAGTTCCTGCGCAGTGAAAACTATACCAACGACGACGGTGACGTGCTCTACGATCAATGGGCCATGACCGGCATGTCCACTCCAGTGTTAATGGCCAGTGTAACGGTGAACCTCCAGCCCTTTGCCACCGGTGACGCCGACGAAAACGGATCAGTTGACCTGGCTGATGCGACGGCGATGCTGAATTGTCTGGGCGCGCCGAATGCGCCGGTTCCGAACCAGAACTGCAGCGCGTTCGATTTTGACGGCGACCACGACATTGACTTGTACGATGCCAATGAGTTACTATTGAGCCTCACACGGATTCCGTAGCAAAAAGAATCTCGGGGATGTCCGACGAAGTCGAGGGATTAGAGTCAACGCCCTCCGGTAACCAGTTCGTGAAAGGGTGTTGGCACGCCGCTACGATCTACGGCATCAGCGGGACGAAAACAATCGAGGGGGTCGAATGGCAGTGAGGCAGAGATTCTTAACCCAGTTTCGCGGACCGGTATCCGGTATTCCTATTATCATAGCTTTTGTCGCCGCTGGGACGCTGGGCGCTGCGGTTCCCGTCGCGCAGGCAAGGCCTATCCCCATCAACGAAAGTCAAGTGGCCATCAGTTATCAAACCGGCGGCGGCGGCGGCGCTGTGTTTTCAGGGATGCGCGGTTTTGACGGAATCGCCCCGGTCGACGCCACCGTCTTGGGCGGCGCTCCGAACGTCAAAGAATTCAATTCCGTGAATACGTTCGGGCGGCGCACCGCGCTGGCGAACAACCCCGTGTATGCCGGCGTGCTCGGCGCGAATGAATCCTTAATCTCTCATGCATTCTTCAAGATCAACAACAACGCCGATTTTTTTCCCGGACTGACAGCGGACGGTTCCATTACGCTGAGCGTAACGAACATCCAATTCGCTGGGCCCGTGACGCTGAATGAACAGACATTGCTCATGCACGTAAAGTGGAACGATCAGAATAAGCTGCTCACTTCGCCGTACATTCAAATCGACGATCACCACACGCAGTCGAGTACCTTTCGCGATTTCGATGGGTTTCTCAGCTCAGGGTTCTTCGGGAACTTTCCTTCACCCAATTATATACTGGGCAACGACGCGATCATCTGGACGATTACGGGCAATGGCACCGACACGCTGGGCGTCATCGCCACGTTCCCCTATTCGTTGCTGAAGAATCTGGAGGAGACCGGACAAACCGTTCCTGACGGTCTTCCGGCACCGCAAGGCTTCCTTGAACCGTTTCATTTTCACATCGAATATGTGGTCACGCCGGAGCCGGGCACACTGTTGCTGTTGGGTTGTGCGGGGATCGGTCTGTTGAGACGGCGTCGTAACGCGTGACGCTTATGGTTCGGGGTGTTGTACGGCGCACTATCACCTAGCGCCGGTGATCGTCCATCATGCGTGCACAGCGCTGCGGCGTTATCTCAAGGCGCAGAAGCTCTTCTTCAGGTGTGTCCGGACGAAACTGGTGACGCTCCGGGGCGACAAGGCGAAAACCGGCGCTCAGATAACATTCGATCGCTGCGGTGTTATTTGGAAACACGATCAGTGCCACCTTTCGGGCATGGCCATCTTCGAATGTGTGATACACGAGTTCCCGAACAAACGCCACGCCCAGACCGCGTCTTCGGAAGCACGGGTGCACAACAACATGCCCGAGCCAGAAGTGCCCGCGCCGATGCTGCATTGGGTTGATCTCGCCATAGGCGATCGGCTGCGTCTCGCCGTGGATCCAGCCCGTCGCAGCGCGGCCCTGAGGTTTCACCCATCCGATGACTTTCTCGGGCGTAAGCGGTGGATGAGTGCCCGGCGCCAGGAGCCGGAGCTCGGCGTCGCCAACAACCCAGGAGGCTATAGTGTCCGCCCAACACGGTTCAAAGGACCGCAGCGTTACGGCGGAAAGGGTTTGGCTGGGCGCTAAGGTACTCATGGGCACGTTACCGAGTTCCCACAGCGGCGCATTGAACAAGTCCAAACAACCTGCGAGGCACCACGATCATGTCTGTGACTACACGGGCTTTGCATCCGGAGCCGCGTGTTGTTCAGCAAGTTGTTACCGACGTGCCGACGTCTCGCCGGTCCGCAGTTCTTGGGACTGCCCGAGAGAGGACTCGAACCTCCACGACCTTACGGCCACAAGCACCTCAAGCTTGCGCGTCTGCCAATTCCGCCACCCGGGCCTTGGGGGTCGGGAGTCTATCATGGGGACGGACATCGTCAACCGATCCCCGCCAACGCTCGGCGAACCGAGCAGATGTACCGCATGCCGTGAATCAGGCTTTCACGATCTTGTTACGCCCCGTGGTCACACCTTCAGTCGCGTTGCGCGTATCGACGATCAACCGCGCGTGGCGGACGATCCAGGCGTAGTCATAGGCCGTGTGGTCCGTGGCGATGAGCACGCAGTCATACGATTTCAGCATGATGGCTGTGAGCTTTTTGCTCGTCATACCGAGGTTGTGTTCGCGTTGTTTCGGGGTACGCGTAATCAACGGGTCGTTGTAGTCGACTTTGGCACCGCGCTTGCGCAGCATCTCGATCAGCTCGATCGATGGTGATTCGCGGATGTCGTCAACGTCCTTTTTGTAGGCGAGACCAAGCACGAGCACTTTTGATCCGTTGATCGGCTTTTTCTTGCTGTTAAGCGCCTCGGCGAGCCTGGAGATGACATAGTGCGGCATTGACGTATTGATCTCGCCGGCCAGTTCTATAAAGCGGGTCGTCATGTCGTATTGCCGTGCTTTCCACGTCAGATAGAACGGGTCGATGGGGATGCAGTGTCCGCCCAAACCCGGTCCTGGATAAAACGGTTGAAAGCCGAAGGGTTTCGTAGCGGCGGCACGAATGACTTCCCACACGTCAACACCCATGCGATCAAAAAGCATCTTCAGCTCGTTAATCATCGCGATGTTGACCGAGCGGTAGACGTTTTCGAGAATCTTGGCCGCCTCGGCTACCTCACAGCTTGACACAGGTACGACCTGTTCGATCGCCGCCCGGTAGAGCGCCACGGCGATCCTGCTGCTCTTGGGTCCAACCCCGCCGACGAGCTTCGGGATCGTAGCGGTCGAGTGGTCTTTACGTCCGGGGTCTTCGCGCTCGGGCGAGTAGGCAAGGAAGAAATCCTGTTCCGCCTTCAGCCCGGTGGATTCGAGGATCGGCCGGACGAGTTCGCGCGTGGTGCCGGGATAGGTTGTGCTTTCAAGCGTTACGAGCTGCCCCCGGCGCAGGTGATCGGCCACAAGGTGGGCCGTGCTTTCCACGTAGGTCATGTCCGGCTCACGGTTCTTGGTGAGCGGCGTGGGCACGCAGATAATCAAGGCGTCGCACTCGCGGAGGCGTTCGGGATCGCCGCTGCTCTTGAACCGACCGGTGGCCACCATCTGCTTGATGAGCGCCGACGGTATGTGTTTGATGTAGCTCTTGCCGGCGTTGAGGCTTCGGATCTTGGCGGGGTCCACGTCGAAACCCAGACAATCGAACCCCGCAGCGCAATAGGTGCGTATCAGCGGGAGCCCGACATAGCCAAGCCCCATGATGCCTACGCGGGCTGTGCGGTTCTTGACCGCCTTCAGCCAGAGTTTATCGGACAGAAGGAACGTTGAGGCGCCGCTCGTGCGCCCGGTGGCTTTCTTTGGGTTCATACCGCCCGTCCTTTGGGGTTTTTGCATCGCAACAACGCTCCAACGAACCATCTACTCCACCGACAAGATATCGGAGTTAGCGATCGTCTACTATAATGCGGTGTGACAGCGGCACCAACCGCGGTAGGGTTTCGGGTAAACCTGATCGGGATGCAGCATTCCCTGTTATTGTGTCGCCTGATCGGCTGGATTGGCCGGTTGAAACAGTGGTTCAACCGCGTCACAAGAACAGGGGTTGTTTTAGCCCCCGGGGAGATTGTGTTGGAAACATCTGAAACGGTTCAAGCCACGACCAACGCACATGCAACAGACATTCCTCTCGCGCGGCCTCACCTGAGTGATGCGGAGATCGAAGCGGTGGTGGCGGTGTTGAGAACGCCTCATCTCAGTCTCGGACCGAAGGTGATTGAGTTCGAGCGCGCCTTGGCGGCGTATTGCGGAACGAAACACGCCGTGTCCTGTTGCAGCGGTACCGCGGCGCTGCACATGCTGATGATGGCAGCGGGTATCGGTCCGGGAGATGAGGTCATCACCACGCCCTTTTCGTTCGTCGCGTCGGCCAATTGTATTCTGATGGTCGGTGCGACGCCGGTTTTTGTCGACATCGACCCGCATACATGGAACATCCGAGCGGACCTGATCGAGGCGGCCGTGACGCCGCGAACCCGGGCGATCATTCCGGTGGATGTGTTTGGGACGATCCCGGATATGGATGAGATTCTCAGCGCGGCGCGACGTCATGATTTGCTCGTGTTCGAGGATTCTTGCGAGGCACTCGGCAGTACCTACAAAGGTCAAAGAGCGGGATCGCTGGGTGACGCCGGGGTCTTCGGGTTCTACCCGAACAAGCAGATCACTACCGGCGAGGGCGGCATGATTGTCACGGACGACGACGACACGGCCAGGATCTGCCGATCGTTACGCAACCAGGGGCGCGAAAGTGGCGACGGATGGTTGGCGCATCAGCGCCTCGGATACAACTTTCGCATGAGTGACATCAATGCAGCACTAGGAGCGGCGCAGCTCGAGCGCATCGACGAGATCATCGCGGCGCGCGCAGCGGTCCACGCGCACTATGTCGCGCGACTCGGACCGGAACAGGCCAAGGATCATCCCCGCGTTTTGCTTCAAGCCTGTGATCGCTCCGTGGACCCGAGTTGGTTCGTGTTCGTGGTACGGTTAACGGATCAATACACACAGGCCGACCGTGATCGAATCCTAAGCGAACTGCGCGCGCGCGGTGTCGGCTGTAGCAACTACTTCGCACCGATCCACCTGCAACCGTTTTATAGAGACATGTTTGGGTTCAAACCCGGCGACTTGCCCACCTGCGAGACCGTATCCGCGCGCACCATCGCCCTACCGTTTCATCACGAACTGACGCAAAACGACGTGGATCGCGTTTGCACGGAGCTTGAGTCGCTGTTATGAGCATCGATAAGACGTTGTACGCCGCGTGGGATCGTATTGAGAATCGCTCTCAAGGGCATCCGAAACAAAGTCCCTTGAATCGCGACGGGGTATTGCTGTGGCAATCTATATCGGCGTATTGAAAACGAGTATCGTGTGCAGGAACCGCACGTTTTCGGGGATAGAGTTATGTCGGACATGAACTACGCTACAGCAAGGCGGGTTCTCCTTTTGGCACTGCTGGCCGTTTGCGGCGCGGGCGGTTTGACGCACGCTGACAAGGGGACGCCTACCGACGTTTCGGATGAGGAGTTCGCTCTTCCTGTTGACGAGCGCATGGCCGCCGACATTGACCGTTTGATCGCCCAGCTTGGTTCGCCCAGGTATCAGGAGCGTGTTGCCGCGACGGACGGGTTGATCGAAATCGGCGCGCCCTCCTTCGGCAAGCTGCGCACCGCCTATCACGGAACGGACGATCTGGAAGTGCGTCTGCGCATCGAGCGGATCGTCTTTACAGCCTACCTCGATCACCACGTGTATTCCCGGCATGCGTTTCTCGGAATCAGTCTGCAACCGTATACCCCGCGTGCGGGCGACACCGTTGAGTTGCCACCCGGAACGCGCGGGGTGGCGATCACCAATGTAATACAGGATACCGCGGCGGAACGGGCCGGGCTTCAGCGCAAAGACGTCATCATCGCGGCGGACGGCCAATCACTCGGCCGAGTGGCCGACATCGTTACCACGTTCAGCCAAACGATCGCCTCCAGACCGCCCGGCGCCCACATGATCCTGAGCGTCGCGCGAGGCGGGGAGGTCCATGACGTGGACGTAACGCTCGGTCGCTGCCCGCGCGAGCGCGTACAACAGACCCGCATCCGCGACAAATACGACGCAGCCGCGGCGCGTTTTTTGACCTGGTGGAAAGAGTACTTTTTGAAACCATCGACGGCGTCTACCCCCTAACGCCTTTCGCTTTCTCTACCAGATGCGGTAGGATCGCGCAGGGGTTCTTTTTTGGTTTGGGACCAGACAGCCAGCAGCGCGATCAGCGGTATCATCGGCACGCGAAAACGCGGGTCGATCTGCGGCGTCGTGGCTATCAACAGGGCCAGCGTGCAGGCGACTGGGAAGAATGCAGCGGCCGGTGGGATGCGGGCTCGAATAAGTTTGGCGAGTGCAACGCCCACCAGCGCAAGGTAGATTAGACCGATCAATGCACTTCGTATTCGATGGACGGTGAGCCCGCGCGGCGGGCGCAGCGCCAGAGAGAGCGGAAACGTAAGATTGACGCCGCTTCGCACCGCGCAGCAGGCCAAGGTTGACAGCGGGTCGTCAAGAAACATGCGCGTAGCGATGCGCCGCAAGAGGCGCGATAGAACGAACGAGTCGTACGGTGTCTTGTTCCCCTGGGCAATGTTGAACCAGTGCACCATCGCAAGCGTCTGTTCGTCGTTGTCGTCCTGAACCAGGGGTCTCTCCGCCCCATGATTGTCATTGTGTAGTGGCCCGTCACTGGGGGCGGCACGATCGGGTGTCGACGAATCGTGCCGGCTGAAGCCAACGGCTTGGTCAGCAGGGGTGTGCATCGCATCGGCCAGTGACTCACACAGCGCCCCGTCGATCCCGTCCCACACGGTATGCGGTGCATCGCGCTTGTCGCGCGCGAGCGACGTTTCGAGGTATCGATCACTCGTTCGCCCCGCGCGCCAGAGTTGCACTTCGGCAGCCTTGAAATAGGCGAGCACGATTCCGCCTTGATGCGATAGCGCGAAGTGATCGGCTACTAGCTTGTTGCGGGTCATCCAGACGACCGGCGACAGCAGCGCACTCAACACGAAGCAGGTGAGAAGAATCCAGGTAGCGCATGGACTCGTTTTGCGTACCGTTGTTGGAACCGGCTCGGGTTCGCCCCGGCCAGTATCGCGCTGCGATCGGTCGTGCGCTGGCGAATCCGCCACTCTAGGCGCGGAACCCGAAAGTGCATTTGCGTTCTCGCTTGCGGTGCGGCGTAATTCGGCCCGGCGGTATTTTCGAATCGTTACCAACAGTCCAGCGCCCAGCGCCAACGGAATCAACAGCGCGATCGGGCGAATCAGAATCAACCAACCCGTACACAAGCCCAGCACACCGACGCGACCGCGTGTAGGTCGATTCATCACAAGACGCCAGGCGCACCAGGTCAGCAAGAGCCACGTCGTGAACCACGTCGTCGCCAGCAGCCACGTGGCGTAGTACAGGTGGTAGGGTTCGAGGAGGAAAAGGGTCGCGGCGACGTACGCACGGCGGTTTGAAACGTACCCTCGGGCTATCGTAAAGAGGAGCCACACGTTCAGGATCGACAGCATTTGTTGCACGATGACAGCCGCTGACGCCATCGGTCCGAACACGGCGATGATGGCAGCTAGAAAAAGGGGGTAGCCCGGCGTGCGCCAGGTGTCGGGATCATAGGGGGGCCCGATTCGCTGACTGAATGTGCCGTGCGCGACAACGTTGGCTGCCAGGGTGAAGTATTCGGTGGCGTCCAGCGACTTGAACGCATAGCCATCCACCGAGCCGGTGCGCAGTGCCACAAACCCGAGCACCGCTGCGTGAACAGCGATCGCGCTGAGCAGGATGGCCAATGACCAACGGCGTGCCGGCGTCATGGTGTTGTAGTCTACAGGACGAAGCGTGCGGTGCGAATCAGTACAAGAGATTGCGTTCGGTCAACATGGCCAGGTAGGCGGGTGTCGGATCGGCGTAGGCGCCCTTGCGCGGCAGGTTCCATTTCTCGAACAGCTTTTCGTTGTCAGCCGCACCGGCGCCCAGGTCACCCAACTTGCGTTCGTCGTGATGCTCATCATGGTGAATAAGCGCGCGCCGGCATCCGATGACCTTGAGCCCTTCGTTGATCTGGATGCTGAGCGACAAGTCGGGGTCGAACCCAAAAAAGTAGAATCGCTCGTCGGCGAACCCCACCCGCTCGAGCAGGGATCGGCGCAGCAATCCGAAATTGGCGTAGGGGTAGCCTCGAACCTGGCAGAGCGCGTAGGTTTCGCCGTCGTGCGTGACCCGATCGAGTACGTTACGCTCGTTGTGCCAATTGTGGTAGAATGCGACCATGCCCAAATCGTCGAGGTCGGGGCGTTCCAACATGGCCAGCGCCTCTTCCAGCGAACCGGGCAGGAGATAGGCGTCGTCGTTGAGCCACATAACGTACTCGCCGGTGGCCGCGCGGAACCCCTTGTTGAAGGCTCGAACCGCCCCCTCGCGCTTCGGTTCGAGAATAACGCGGAGCCCATCCTGCGCGGCGAGCCAATCGCGCGTACCGTCTGTGGACCCACCATCCACGATGATGATTTCGTGCGGTACGCAGACCGAACGTCGAATGTTGTCAACGCAGCGCGTGAGCCTGTCGAAGCGGTTGAAGGTGGGTATAACCATAGAGACAATCCCCGTAGCCCCGACGGGCACCGGCGGCGCAGCGGGTGTTGTCTTGACACCGTTCATTGTCGTTTGTATCGGCTAGAGCAAGCTCTATTATTGTGCCGTGGTCGAAATCACTTTTTCATCCGGCCGATCGACTCGATACGGCGATACACGATAACAGACGATGCTGTAATGGAGCGCGCTTGCTGCGGTACGAAGGCGCTTTGGTTTCTCATAAACGTGAAGGTGCGCGATGCGACACATCGATTGGATCAGCGTCCGTACGGCAAGCGCGCTGGCGGGGTGGCTGGTCTGTCTGGCAACTGCCGGTGTACAGAGTGCCCAACCGGACGGTGTGATTCTCCCTTCTGAGATTACGGCCAATCGCCCGCAGGATGCCCGCTCCGACCCATCGGACACGGAGGTAAAACCGGGATCCGCCGAAAACGATCGCCCGCCGGAGGGATTGTGGCCTTCCCGTAAGCTGCTGCGACTGATACTGGTCCGGTATGTGGACGATGCTTGTGATCGGTACGACCTTGACGAAGCACAATGTCACGCCGTTCGGGAGACCACCGCCGATCAATGGACCGACTGGTTGACGCAGCGCCGTTCGGAACTGGAACCGCTGGTCAACGAATACCTCGAAATGCGCCTCGGGCTGGAGCCGCCGAGTACGGAACAAGTTAAGGCGTGGTCGGACCGGGCGCTGCCGGCGTTCAGTGCGGTCAGGGAGCAGATCGAAAAAACGTGGGATGGGTTTCGGGCGGTGATGTCACCGGCGCAACGGGCCCGGTTCGAAATCAAGGCACTCAAAGCACGTGCGGCGCTGGCGATGGCTGCTGCGAAACTCCAGCAGTGGCGCGAGGGCACCTTCGACACCAGCGAGGTGTGGGAACCGCGAGTGCCCGACGAAAGACGTCAGGCGCGGAAGGAGCGGCGTGCGCGTCGTGCGGAACGCCGCCAGCGCATTGCCGAGGAAACGGAGGCGGCACAACCGGATCAGATAGCGCTGGAACTTGATAGATGGCAACAATACGTGGCCGATTTCATCGAACGGTATCAACTCGACGAGGGACAGCGAACCACGGCGTTGTCCCTTTTGGCCGAGGTCACGGCGCGGGCTACCGAGCATCGAGACCGTCACCGCAGCGAAATTGCAGCGTTGGAACGGCGTATCAACAACCCGACCGACGACGCATCAGAACGGGATTCGATCAAGGAGGAACTTCAGCGCCTCTACGGTCCGATCGATGAATTGTTCGCAGAGTTGGCGCGACGCCTTGAGCCGATCCCCACCCAAGTGCAGCGACAATCCGCCGAGCGGGTCAAGGCTGAACCGTAGCGTGCTTGAGAGCAGTTATCGTTTTCATGTGCCGGTTCTGGAATACCCGAACCGGCATCGAGACCGGGAAGATCGCGCGGGCATAAAGCCCGCGGCTCGGAGCACAAAAACGGGAAATGCCATAGCAACCGATCCCGTGACGAACCGGATGGGACGGGCCACGCGACCTTGACCAAGCGACGCGTGTCCAAACAAGGTGCTACCGCTTGTCAATTGGGCGCATTAGCGTCGGTCTCAAGCACAATGTTGTTGTAGGGGAGAAGCGTGCCCTTGGCACGCTCCAGGTCGATAACGGCTATGTTGTAATCGACCATGTTCGCGAGCATGGCCCGGCGCGCGTTGGCGAGCGCCTGCCGCGCGTTTAGCTCGCTGTTCAGCGTGTTGAGGTCCTTGCGTTCGGCGCGGGCGACAATCGAGCCAACCTCACGCACACGCGCTTCGGCTGCCTGGAACGCCGGACCGATCAGGTCGTAGGACGTCTCGAGCTGACGGACCGCAATGTTTACATCGAGAATCACTTCCTCGATGCGCTGCCGCAACAACGCCACCGCACCGTCGTGTTGAAGCTCCGCCCGTTTTCGCGCCGCCCGGGGTCCACGGTTACCGATGGGGACCTCGAGCTCCACACCGATGAAATACTCGATGAATCGAGACGTGGTGGCCTCGTCAAAGGCCTGGTCGCCGTTGGCCCCCAGACCGGCGATGGTCTCTCGAAAGGTGAGATCGAGCCGGGGCAGCTCCTCGTTGCGCGCCCGGTTAGCGCTGACGCGCGCACTCTTGACGGCCAGCTTTTGCTCTTTCAACTCCGATCGATGGTTCAGCGCCGTCTGTACCTCGGCGATCCGGTCCAGAAGAATCGGATCAAGCTGGGGAAAGTCGCTGGTGATGATTTCGATATCGTCCGCCAGATCGACATCGTTGCTGTTCATCAGCGCGATCAGATTATCCTCAGCATCGAGCACGTTGGCGATACGGCGGATGAAGTCGGCACGACTCTGCTCAAGATTGGCCTCGGTGGCGTTCAACTGGACGGGGATCACGTCGAAATCGCGCCGGGCATCCAGATAGGCGAGTATTTGTTCAAACTCGACGAGCAGCCGCGCGGAAATCACGACGTCGCGCCGGGCCTGGACCAATCGCCAGTAGGCCTCTTCGACCTGACGAAGGACGTCACGCACCGTTCGGCGAAACGTCCACTCGCTGATGCGCTGATTGTATTGGCTCAATACAATCAGCGAACGGTTGTAGTCGATTCCGAATCCGCGAAGCAGGGGCTGGCGGAGTTCGAGAACGAAACTCGACGTGTATTCCGGGTTCAGCCCCTGGAACACAACCGACGTGGACGTCCGATTGAAGGCGACACTGCCGCTGACCTGCATACCCGACGGGAGCAATTTGCGAATTCCCGTGCTCGTGGCAAACAGGTCCGCCGCGGTGGCTTGTAGCTGCGACGCCGAGGGGCGGTCGATCTTGTCTTTGGTGATGTTGCTGAAGAAGAGGGCGTCAAACGCAGCTTCCGCCTCGACCACACGTGTCGTTTCGACAGCCGGGTTCACCCGGGCGACGTCAATGGCAAAGCTGGACGCGAGGGTGCGGTGAATCGCTTCCTCGAGCGAAAGGGTCAACTGCTCGGGGCGATGAATCGAGTCGATGAGTTTCAGCGTCCGTTTGAGCGACCGTACCTCTGCGCGGTTGTCCTTGGGATTGATGTCCTTCAGACGCGCCTGTAGCTGCGCCCGTTCATCTTTGGGATCGGGAACGTGCCAGAACAATCTGTCGCGCGGGATGGCTTTCGTTTGAATCACATCAGGAACGTTCAGCTCCTTCTGCGCCGCGGCGGAGCGCGTCGTGCTCGTCAACACAGCAAGCACGGAAAAAACGCCAAGGGCAACGAGCGGGCGACTGTGTCGAAAGGCAACGGTCCGTCTCGCTGCGGGACGGTTTCGATACCGGCACAGACAACCGACCAATGACGTGTCGCCAATCGACGTTGTGTTGAGAAACGAGCAGGCCGCGCGCTGGTTCATCCTAACCGGTTTCCTATTCGCGGGTCGACGCTACCTCATTCGTGCCGCGCGCACGAAACGATCCGTCCGGTGCCCTGCCTCGTTACCGGTTTCGACTCACCCGCGCCGGAGTCGCTCGGACGAAAACAGGCTCGCGCATCCTAAGCGTGTGCGGTGACGCGTCAATCTCAGTATCCCCCGCCCGTACATAGGGGTACAATTTCCGACGTCGATTCGTTGACCGGTCCGCGCAGCCGTTCGTGTGATACGCGGATCGAGACGGACACAACGACCCGTGGGAGCGCGATGAAGTTTTTTTTCAAACAACCGTTTATTGATGTGCTGAACTGCCTGGAGCGTTTGATCGATCCTCGTCGACGACGCCAGCCGCCGACCGTGTTGTTGGTGGTGCTCGGATCGCTTGTTGTCACCTGGTTTGTGTATGTGCCGATTCACGAGTTGCTGCACGTCGGGGGGTGTGTCTGGACGGGCGGCGAAGTGTCCCGGTTGGATTTGTCGCCGCGCTACGGCGCAGCGCTGCTCAAAAACATTTTTCCGTTCATTTCATCGGGCAGTGACTACGCCGGTCAACTCAAGGGGTTCGACACGCACGGGTCCGATTTGTGTTACATGGCCACGGTATTCGGTCCGTTCGCGCTGACGGTACTGATCGGTGTTCCCCTTATCAAGATAGTGGGACGCCGGCGCCACCCCCTGCTGCTTGGGGTCGCCATCGTTGTCGGTTTGGCACCGTTCTATAACGTGCCCGGTGACTATTTCGAGATGGGCTCCATTCTCACAACGCGCGCCCTGACGGCTGCGATCGGCGAGGAACCGGCGCTCCCGCCCGACCCGGACGAAAACCCGCCGCGAGAGCCTTCCGGCGCGCTGGACACGCCACCCTCCACCAACTCCACAACCGCCATCACCGCCAAGGAAAACCCGTCACCTGAACCCGGCGTTTCCGACACCCAACCGGCCTACGCCGGCATTCGCTCCGACGACATTTATCGTCTCGTCGGGACGATCATCGACGCGCCGGCGACACTGGGGCTAACGTCCCCGTCACGCATCGTGATTGGATGTCTGCTCGTTCTTGTTTCACTGGTTGTCGACGTGGGACTCGCGTTCGGTACCTACTGGCTGGGGCATCTGTTTGCCCGTCTCGTCATACCGGGAACGCACGGTCGCACCAAGATCGGTCAGGGACCTGATGGAGATGCGCACCGCGGCGACAGTCAGTAACAGGAAGAATCCGGTCTTGATCCACCTAACGGGCAGCTCGTGGGTGAGTTTGCTTCCGAACCAGCTCCCGGCCATGGCTGTCGGAATGAGCACGCACGCCAGCGCGAGAGAGCGCGGCGATCCCGCATGATCGATAACGTAGGCGTAGTTCTTTACGGTCGCGCCGACAAGACTGGTGGCGATGATGATCGTGGCCGAATTGGCTATGGCATTTCGTATGGGCACACCAAGAAACCGGCGCTGGAGCGGAACGGCCAATACGCCACCGCCCACGCCGAGCAATCCGGCGATCAATCCGGTTGGAACCGCCACGACCGCGGCGTGCCACCCTGTCATGGAAGATCGGCCTGTTTCGTGGGGGGCGGGTTGTTTCGTGCCGGTTATCCAGCGCCGATGGAACACCCGGTACAGGTCGCGCAAACAGACCGACAGCAAAAACACCCCAAAGAGCATGCGCAAATAGGCCTCCCCCGTTCCCTTGAAGAGCGGCAATTCACTAAGCAGTACGCCTGCGATGACCGCCGCCACCGCCGGGGGGATCAGTCGGCGAACCGTGGCAAAGTCCACGGCTCCGGCGCGGCGATGTCGCACTGCCGCCGGGACGACGACGAAGAAATTGACGATCATGGCGGACGCCTGATAGAGATGCTGATCGGGACCGAGTAGTTCGATCATGG
>CAZWWW010000009.1:0-19088 GCA_964637715.1 uncultured Phycisphaeraceae bacterium
GCGGCGGGTCGAGTCATCCGCGCCTTCGCATAACGTGCGCGAGTGCCTCTGATTGTGGACCGTGTGGTAACATTGGCAACGGCGCGTGCAATATCCTGGGGTCTACACTCTGGTATTGTATCACAGACAATAGTCTCTGTAATTGTGTAGAAGCCACTTTCCACGAAGCAGCTCATTCGTGTGGTGTCGGCCATTCGTTTCAATACCTGCTAACACATGATTGTAACACGCCGAACGAGCGCGCATGTGAGATAGGTGAGTGGTTCGCGGACGAGTTTCAGGAGTCAAATGCAGGATGTTTCGGAACCGGCATACTGCGGTCTGTTCAACGGGAGGAATCCAATGACAACTAAACATCACTTGTCGCGAGTTTCTCGAGCCATTAGGCAATCACCCTGCGGATATGGGGCGGAGTGCGCTGTATGGACTATGCACACACTAGGAATCGTTGCCATAGTTCTCATCGATAGCTGTACAGTTCCGTTGGTGCCTTTTGGTCGATTGCCGGTGGAAGGTGTAGTTGTAGACGGCGAGACTGGTGCGTTGCTCTCAGGTCCGAGTGTCCTAGTGCGCGCATTATCCGGTGGAACGGAGCAAGCAAGAGGTGCGGCACTCGCAGCGAATGGTGAGTTCCTAGCGCTCATACCAATCTCCACAGAGGGATTGTCGACGGACCAATTGAGTATTACAGTGACGCGGGGTGCATGCGACACTACGTTCCTTTTCGACACGAGAGAAGACGTAACATTCGTCGATGGAGGCGTATTCATCGGAAACATCTTCCGCATCACAGAATCGATACGCGTGCCGCCCTGTGAGGCCAATAATGCAACTGGACTATAAACCGTTACCCCATGTCACTACGGCCTTCAGGAAGTGCATGAAGGGGCGCTTCGGCTGCGGCGGGTCCAGTCATCCAAGACTGCGCGTAACGTGCGCGAGTGCCTCCAACTGTGGCCCCTGCGGTGGCGGTGCGGGCGGGTGCAATATCCTGGGGTCTACACTGTGGTATTGCCCGTCACCTACAATTAAGCGATGTCAATGCATTGACACGATGTTCCACGAAGCTAGCCATTCGTGCGGTATCTTACATTCGGCTGAATACCTACAGCTACGCACGTGTCAAGTGCCCAACGAGCGTGCTTGCGAAATCGGCGAATGGTTCGGAGATAGGTTCGAAGGCCCCGATTCAAGTTGTATGGGTGCTCAGCAGCTTGTGCGACCTGGTCTCCCTGCGAAGTCAGGAGGATCACATGCCAATTAGCAACATGACACAATGTCGCGAGCCGAAAGGGATAATCAGGCATTTACGACTCGCCTGCTGGCGCATCAGACACGCGTTAGCCAGCACATTGTTTGCAGCGTTGCTCTGTTTAGGCTGCACTGTACCAATTGGCGGTTTTTCGGCTATCCCTTTAGAGGGTACCGTTGTCGACGAGGAGACCGGCCAACCGCTAGCGGTAGGGACCGTCTTAGTTCGCGCATTGTGCTGCGGCGCTGATGAACTTGGGCGCCAACAAGGAAGGGTGTTTCAGGGGGCATTCAGCGTACCGATTCCGATCCTCGCTGAAAGCCCGGCCCCCGACGAATACGAAGTTACCGTGTCCCGCGGTAGTTGCGAGTCCGTCTTCCTTTTTGACGTATCTGAAGACGTCACGTTCGTAGACTTGCCCTTTCCGCGCGGTTTCCTTTTCCGTGTTTCCGACCCCATAGGTGTACCGCAGTGTGCAGAGGACGGCGATGGTCCACCATAGGTCACGATATTGCGTCAGTACGGTCTTCAAGAAGTGCATGAAAGGCCGCTTCGGATGCGGTGGATCAAGTCATCCGCGCGCGCGTCGTGTGTGCAAGCGGGTCCGACTGCGGTCCCTGTGGTAGCGGGGCTGACGGTTGCAATGTGGGGGGTTCCACTCTGTGGTATTGCTTCGGCGGTGAGGATTTATGTCGATGCAACGAAGTCGTGTTTCATAAGGCGTCCCACGCTTGCGGCGCGCTGGATGATCCTCGCAGATGCCCTCCTCCCCCAGGTGATGAGCCTCTCGGGGCCTGCAGGCTCGGAATATGGTTCAAGGAGCAGGGTGCTGGCTGTATGCCCGGTTCCGTACAAAGCGTTCACCCAAGGAAATCAATGGCGACAAGTCCAAGATAGGGGGCATCTGATGTCAACCAGGAGCGTATGCAGGTTTGCTATACGTCATCGCGCCTTGGCATGTTGCAGTGTAATCTCATTGGTGGGCGGATGTAGCTTTTTCGGGCTGCTGCGCGGTGACTGTTTCCCACAGTTAACAGTTAGTGGGCGTCTTGTGGACGCAGACACTTTATTGCCCGTCGCAAACGCAACGATGGGCGCGTTGGCTCGTGCTAACGGAGAAACGCTTGCGAGTGAACCACCACTGAGAGGGTCAGGTACAACCGTCTTTCCTCCGTCTAACGCCCAAGGAGAGTTCGCAGTCCGGTTGACACGAGGTTCTCTTACCGCATGCCCGGCACCTCCATTTCCTGCTCCGGACCAGATCGATATCGTTGTTGTCCGCAACGGATGCGAGACTACATTCACGATCGACGTGAACGAGAACACTGTCGTTGATCTGTCCTTCCCCAACGACACGCTTGAACTGAAAGATCCGATTCCTGTTCCGCCGTGTGAGGTTGGCAATGACATTACGCCATAAACGCTTATCTGGAACCGCCACGACCGGCAAGTTCTGCAGGTTCGACCCCGTTCGGCGGTCTGTTCTCGCAGTTCCGTAGAGCACGTCGTTCTTTCGCCCCAAGGGAAAGGTTGACCTGCCTTTCTCATCGCGCTTCGGTTTTTTTTCTTTGTGGTGCGATGGTCGGAAGCGCAACCGGGAAAGACGAGACTGAGACAAACGACGGAGTAGGACGGGCATCGTCCACCTCATGCGTGGAACACGAGTTACGTGGTAGACCGTGCCCGCCTTACCTCCCTGCGAACTTGGCGCGGTTCATCGATGTTGCAGATGCGAAAAGATTCCGGGATTGCCCTTATGCACGAATACGTTCAGCAGGTCGATGAACAGTAGAGCGTCGTTCGGCGCGCTGCGCTCTGCGCGGTGCAAGCCGGGTCACTACAGAGCGTAGTCTTCGCCTACGTCCTCGTTCGTAACGCAGGCCGATTGGTGAACACCGGGGGTTGTTGCCCACGCAGACAAAGAACGCGGTTAAGAGCAGAGTCAGGTGATCGTCCGGCGGGCTTGCCCTCGACCCTTAATACGCCCACGCGTTCAGGAGGAGGGCTGGGACAGACCGCCGCCGGGAACCGACTGTGCTGTATCTCCAATGCCCCGACCGCACCGCGGTGTCGCGAACGCGTAAGAACGGTTCTTGCGCGATTCGGTGGCACCGCGGTGGTTTTTTTTGAACCAAGCGGCCGACCAGGGACCGTATGATCCGCCATGAATCAGCCCATGAGAAATGCGTACCGGTTCTTGGTCCTGCCGGGCGGTATGGATTATTTCGGCGCAACCAGCGTTTGGGCACGCAGATCTTCCTTGCGCGATTCGTCGCCGGTGCTGAAGCTGACGATCTCCGCGCCGGGATCAACGAAAAACAACAGCACAAGCTGATCACCGGATTTGAGGTTGTTCTCCTTGATTTTGGAAAACGGTCCCAGACCGCCAATGGTCCCGACCTGAGTGGGGAAGAACTGAATCTCCAGCGTTTCGGCTCCGTTGACATTGGCGAGGACGTACTTGCCGATGAACTTCGAGGTATGACCGCGCGCATCCCGGACGGTGTAATTCTGCGCCACCGCCACCGCCGAACTGAGCGCCCGTCCGAGGTAACTGCGGGCCTTGAGCGCCGCTACGTTGAGGTGAAGCAGACGCTTGTCCCGGGGCACATCAAACCGGGTCAGCGGGGCGTCCGTTCCCGACGCCTGTTCGCTCGTTTTTGCGATAAGATGCCCGCTGTGCAACACGCCCCCGGAGGCATCAAGATTGCGCACACTTCGGTAGGCCTTGAGTTCCATGGGCAATTCATTGCCGAATGTGGAATGGCCGTCCAACGTGGCGAACCGGCGAACGCGCCCTCCTTTGGTCTTGCTTTTTTTCGTCCGGCGGTGTCGTCGCCCGCCATTGCTAGCGCCGGCAGACGTTGCAGACGCTGACTTGCCCGGCGTTGAAGCGCTGCGCGCAGGTGTCGATGATCCGGCTGGTGCGGCGCCGCCGGGCGAACCGGTCGTACCGGCGTGTTTGTCGTCGAAGCGAACCACGGCCCGCGCTCCGCGCTTGTACTCGAGAAAACTGGGCACAAAACCATCGGGCAGCTCGAACACGATTTCCACCTGATCGTTGTTATCGCTGCGGGGCGAATAGGGCTCGCTAAGGACCGGCCAATCGCCGCGCCGGTCGGTAACGATCCGAATGTGCCGGTTCATCGTCGGGTCGGCCCATAGCTGCTGAATGGCGACCGGATAGAATTGGCGCATGGGACCGTCCGACCCCGCCCGACCCACGAGTCTGAACTGGCGCAGCGTAAACATATGGCTCTTGTGCGCATCGCGCGCTTCGTCCTTGAGCTGTACGCGTATCAAACGAAACTGTTTGCTGGCGTCGGGCGGTATCGCCTCATACGCGTCGGGTTTGTTTTGTTGTTTATCGCCGGGGGTCGCCCGGTAGAGAAACTGAACGTCTTCCGTGCTGACGATTGAGATGCCGTGCGGTTTGCTGAACCGGGATATCTGCGTCGGAACCGTGCCCACCCACCCCACCGTTTGGACGAAATCCGGGTAAGTGTCGCCGAAGCGCGCCTTACCGCTGAACACGCCGTCGGACACCACGTTAGCTACACCCGCGGCGAATCGATCGGGCATGAGCCAGAGACCGTGTTCACCTTCCTTGGGCGGCTTAGCACCCTTGGTCGCCCGCACCGTCGTGTCGAACCGGGAAAAGCCGAAGATGGATTCGCCGAACGGCAACATCTGCACGCTCAGCGCGGCCACACCCGTTATAGTAAACGCCGCGACCAGTCCGCACAGACCCCCGCCGACCCGCCCGACCATCGCCGGAACGATGCAATCCCGCCGAATCACCTTGTCGAACACCAGCCGCAAAATGAGCAGCGGCAGACCGAACGTCGCGCCCAGGGCGATCGCATGGGCGAAGTCGGGTTTCCAATAGAACGCGATTTGATTCGCGACCCATTCGTGCGTACCAAAAGCAGCCCCCGCACAACAGATTGTCAGGACCGCCATGATGAGCGCGCCGAACAATCCCTGCCCCGATTGAAGTATCGTGATGGCGAACAGGAGCACCAGAAAAACGATGGATATAACCATGGCCGGGTTCTTTCGCGAATCAGCGCGGGAGGGGACATTACTTGTCGTTGCCACGCAGACAGCGCAGCACTTCGTTCATGCTTGTCGTCCCGTCGATAACCTTGAGTAATCCCTCTTCCTGCAAATAATACATCTTGTTCTTGCGGCAATGAGCCTTGATCCGGTTGATCGGGGCTTTTTCCGCGAGCAGTTTGCGCACTGTATCGTCGACGGTCATCAGCTCGAACACACCGGTGCGACCGACGTAGCCCGAGCCCTGACAGGTCGGACACACGATAGGACGCCCACGGCGGTCGGTCTTCTGCTCGGTTGGTGGGCGGTAGAATCGCTCGATCTTATCCGCCGGAAGATTCAGTTTCTTGAGCGTTTCGGGATCGGGGCGGAACGCCTCGCGGCAGTCGGTGCACAAGACGCGAACCAGTCGCTGACTGATGACACCAAGAATGGAACGCGCCACCTGCTTTCGATCGTCGCACCACTGTACAAACCGACCCAGGGCCTCGAAGCTGTCCTTCGCCAGCATGCCGAGGTAGATCTTACGATCCTCGGACGCGGCACGCACCGCGATCATGGCGGTCTCTTTGTCCTCGCAATGATCGACAAGAACGATATCAGGCTCGCGCCGGAGGACGGTCTGCAAGACGCGCGCGTAGTTGAGGTCTGTATTGTCGCCCTCGAACAATTGCTGGGTGACGTTGTCCAGGTCGATCAACGGGCGTCGTTCGATGGAATGAATGTTGTTGATATAGGCGTCGTGGCTCTTGAGAATGGCGTATTGCGTGGTCGTCAAACCGTGTCCGCGCGGGGCGCTGAGAATGAACAGCCCCTTTTTTTCGCCCAGGATTTTTGTGAGGGCATCAAGACGGGCAGCGGGCAGCCCGAGTTCCTGCAGGCGTTTCAACACCGGACCGCTTTGCACATGCAAGCGCATGCGCTCTCCCTGCATGGTTCCCGAGGTGTGGACCTCGGTGAATCCCGGCTCACCCTCCTGACTCAGCAAACCGGCCTTGATTTTTCCCGACTGAGGTCGACGTATCTCGTCCACGTTCAACCCCGCCACGCGCTTGAGAAACCGGAAAATCCGCTCGCCGGTCTCCACGCTCAGACCGTCGGCGTGCTCTGTGGCGACACCGTCAATCTTGAACACGAGCCGATACTTTTCTTTGCCGGCGACCATGTCCGCGTCCGACGCCCGCTTCGTCAACAAATCGCAAAGGAACGCCTGGACCGCATCAAAATCCTTGGCCCCTTCGGCGTCATTGGGCGGCTCCACGAAATCACCCGCGTGATCGGTGATCCGAACCCGCAACCCCTCGGAGGATCCCGCCTTTTTTTCGCCCCGGCTCAACACCCGTTTGAGATGTGTCGGCGTCAAAACCCGCGCCGCGGGCGCAACCCGCCCGTTACGGTGGACAAGATAACCGAGCATGGGGGCCCCACCGATCAACAGCCAGACGGCCAACCCGACGTAAAACAGCCCGGCCGTCCACGGCAACACAAGCAAAACAAAAAACGCAACCATCCCACCGGACAAGACAATCATATTCCAGTGCTCGCGGCGGGTCTTGACTACATTGGTGTCGCGATCAATCCACTGCGCAGCCGCCGCCCATCCGAGCAGAGCAAGCACGACCACACCGATTTTGATCGGGTTTACATAGAGCGTTGGTTCGAGAGCTACCGCTAGTGTCAACCGTGGTGTCCTTTCTCCGATCAGGGACCGCGTCATCCGGTTCGCCGCCGGTGGGCCCCACCGTCACGGCGCTTTAACGAACTCGGGGTTATACCCGCGATCCGCCCGGAGCGAAAACCCTCGCCGTCGTTCCGGTATCACTCGTGTCCAAACCCTCGCCATGATCGACCGCGGCGGGTCGCAAGAGGTCAGCCGATGATGCCCCCGCCCACTACGGAGATACCCTTGAGCCGCATCTTCAGCTCGTCCGGGTTGGGTGCGGCGGAATAGGCCGTTTTGACGGCAATCAGCTCGTCGTCCACAAGACGTCGGATCGACTCCGTAAAGTCGATCATGCCCTCGTGCTGGCAACTGCGGATCACCGAACCGATCTCGTTATCGCGGGCGTCGGCTATGAGTTTTCGAATCGAGCTGTTGGTCAGCATGATCTCGCAGGCGGGAACACGAGGAATGTCCTGTCGCAAACCCGGCAGCAGTTTCAAACAAATGATCGCCTGAAGATTGAATACCAGCGAACCCCTGATCAGCGGGTGTGCATCTTCAGGGAAGAGCTCCAGGATTCTGGATATCGTGTTCGCGGCACTGGATGAGTGGATCGTACCGAACACCAGATGGCCTGTCTCCGCCGCTGCCAGGGCCGCACTGTAGGTCTCCTGGTCGCGCAGTTCGCCGATCATCACCACGTCGGGGTCCTCGCGCATCATATATTTCAGGGCGTCGTCGTATGTTTCGACATCCAGACCGATCTCCCGCTGGCTCACAAAAGCCATCTTGTCCTCGAACAGGAACTCGATCGGATCTTCGATGGTCATAATGTGGCAGGCGCGTTTTCGGTTGATCTCGTCCAGCAGCGAGGCGATGGTAGTACTTTTTCCGCTCCCCGTAATACCGGCTAGCAGAACCAGCCCCTGGTGCAGTTTTGCCAACTCGGACAGACGCGGGGGGAGGTGAAGTTCTTCAAAGTTTTTGATCTCGCGAGGCACGCGTCGCGCGGCGATCGAGGTGCGCCCTCGTTGTCGAAAGATGTTCAGTCGATACCGGTCCCCGGTTCGCAGTTGATAAGCGAAATCGATCGAACCTTTCTCCCGGTACAGTGCGATCCGCCGTTCGTCGATGATCTCGAACGCCATACGTTCGATCGTCTCGTTCGACAGCGGATTGTTGTCAATGTTGACGATCTCACCGTTCAAACGGAACTTGGCGGGCGTTCCCGCTTTGAAGTGCATGTCTGACGCGCCGTGGCGCGTCATGGCCCTGAAATACTTGTCGATTTGAGCCCGCCCGTTCCGCCTGACGGAAACGGGGGGGCTGTCGGGGCCTGAAGGCTTATCCGAACCCGACTCATGACTGGGCGAAGAACGGTCCTGATCCACGATTACCTTACTCCGTTGTTCTCCCCGCGCGAGAACCCACGGGCACTGAACAACCCCGCCAGCTCAACGGATGCGCGTTACAGCATAGTCAGTTTTTGTGTATCGCCGCATCAAGCCGATTCACCCGACGAAACGATGATTCGACCGCTACACAAAAAGAGAGCTTGCTCTAATCGAACGGTTGGATGCGCATCGTTTTCCTATGGGTCTCGACACTATCGGTTCAACTGCGCCCGCGCGCACGCCCCGCGCCACATACCGAATCCCTTTCGCTCCATTACATAATAGCCTCGCCCAATGGGTCCCCCGACCCGGGCCGAAACGAACCGTTTATTCTAGTCCACACGCCGCTCAGTTCAAGATGGGCAACTGGATTTCGCGTCTGCGCCCGTTCCACCGGGTGCGCGACAAGATCGGCGGTCGTAAGAAACGGTGGGGCAGGTCGTTCTTTCGCCGCAAGGCGGAAGGTTGACCTGCCATGGTCGAGGCCGGTGAACCCCCCGGTCTAGCCGGGCGAACCACCTATCCTACCTTGAAGTCGCCTAAAGTGTCTTGCACCCCGTCCCACCAGCCTTTTTACGGGCGGAGTTAAAAAACGACTTGGCGCCACCCTATCCGATGCTCTACAATTTGAGCGTCATGGCTGCATAAGGCACCTCGGTCGGGCGAAGCAACAGCGCACAAGCAAAGGCGAATGCCGATGACCAAGCGGAACAGGCGGGCAGCGCGTAGTCAGGCATCCGTCACCGCAGACCCCCCTTCCCGCCCGCGCTGGTTTCGCGGCAAGCGCCCTATTTTCCAATTCGTGGGTCTTTTTGTCGTGTTGCTGATCGGGTTTTACCTGCTGACGTTCTTGCCCGCCATGAACAAAGACTTCCTTCCGGGCTATATGCGGCTAAACGCACGGATGTCGGCTGCGGCGTTGAACCTGTTTGGTGAGAAGGCGCATGCCGAAGACACGATGGTGCAGTCATCGCGCTATTCCGTCGACATTCGCCACGGGTGTGATGCGATCGAACCCTCGGCGCTGTTCATAGCAGCCGTGCTGGCGTTTCCCGCGAAGTTCCTGCTCAAATTGCCGGGGCTGCTGGCGGGCACGCTTGTTCTTTCGTTGATTAACCTATTCCGCATCGTCACGCTGTTTTACACGGGCATTCATTTTCCCGGTTCGTTCGAGTTCATGCACGAAGACGTCTGGCAATCGCTGTTCGTGTTGCTGGCGCTCGTGATGTGGGTGCTGTGGGCGTGGTGGGCGACAGGTCCACCGCAACCAAAACCGCATGTCGCCGACTAGAAACATCATCAAGTTCGGCCTGTTGGGCGGGTTGTACTTCTGCCTGATGACGGTTCCGTGGCCCGGTTCCTGGAGCGGTCCCGCCCCCCATGCCATGGATGCCTACCGCTGGGTTTTTCGTCGCGTAGGCAACGTATTGTTCGCGCGTATGGGCGACGGCGGATCGGTCAGGTTCTCACCGCTGAACCGCGAGCTGCACAAACCTGATACGTCACTGCGTGTCACCAACCGGCGTCGCAACACCGGCGGTAGCGGAGAGATCAAGGCCATCTACATGGGCTATCGCCCCACCGCGTTCCTGCTCGCGCTGATTCTCGCGACGCCGATTCCGTGGCGACGGCGCGGGTACGCGCTCCTGTGGGGAGGGCTGCTGATCAGTGTGTTTGTGCTGGGGCGTACCTGGATTCGCCTGGCGGCCATGATGAGTAACCACGACGCGATCCGGGCGTATGAGTTCAGCGGTTGGGTAAAGGGTTTGTTGGACGCATTCAACGCTGTCCTGGTCCGCTCGCCGGCTGTCGGATACATCATTCCCGCATTAATCTGGATCATCGTGGCCCTGCGCCACGACGCATGGTCTCGATTCGGGATTCACCTGGGTCTGGACGAATCGAGCCCGAACGTCAACCACAAACCAGCACCGCAACCCCGCGCGGGCGGCTAATGGTCAACGTCCTGGTCACATACGACACCGTGGTCGACGCGCTGCGCCCTCGGGCGATCGAACTGGCCAACCGGTTGGCGCTGCCGCTCGCGCGACCGGACGACACCCCGCTCGATGCCATCCTGATCGTGGTTACGCAACGGCGTCTGGAGCTGCGCAGCTTTTGCGCGACAGGGTCGGCGCCTGTGTTCGTTGATTTCGTCAGCGAATCGGCTCGGAGCCGGCGTGTTCCGGCACGAAGCGGCAAGGAACTGATCGCCCGGGCGATCGGGCTGAGGCATGAGCCGCTGTTCATCCTCGATGCGACCGCGGGATGGGCGCGCGATGCGTTCTTGCTGGCACAACTCGGGTGTCGTGTCCGCGCCGTCGAACGATCCCCCATCGTTGTCGCACTCGTGGAGGATGGGATCGCCCGAGCTCGAAAGACGTTAAGAAGGGGCGTTGTCAACGCGTTGGACCGACTCACGATCGAAGTCGGCGACACGCGGCACGTCTTGGTCTCACCCGGCGGCGGTCCGGTTCGGGTATCGTCCCATGACACGAACCCATCCGGTTCTCGCGGCGCGGCGGCCGGGGATTTCGTTAACGACAACACGGAACGACAGGGGGCCCGGCGACCGATTGGCCATCCGCACGGCGCATGCAACGCCAGCGTTACGCAGGCGGATGTTGTCTATCTGGACCCGATGTACCCCGTGTTGCGCCGGTCAGCGCTGAATAAGAAGAAGCTGCGTATCCTCCGGGCGCTGGTGGGCGAGGATGCGGATGCGGCGGAGCTATTCGAGGCGGCGCGCGGCGCAGCACGTCGCCGTGTCGTGGTCAAGCGCCCTCGCCACGCCCCTCCGCTCGCACCGAACCCTGACATTCAATACAAGGGTTCATCCGTGCGCTTCGACGTTTACCTTTCGGGATCGAGCACACCGGCTTAGCGCAATCGCTCTTTTTGCGTAGCGGTCGAATCACTGTTTCATCCTGTAAAACGACTCGGTTCGGCGCTACACAATACATAAAACGCGCTAAGCGCCCGGGGCGGGGGGCGGCGCCGGTTCCGCTGTATCGCGTGGAGACGCAGCGGGCTGCGGCGTTACGGGTTTGGGAGCGGGCGTCTTGGGCGCATTTGATGAACCGCCCCCCTGCGCCTGACCGCCTGTTTTTTTCTTGACGGGCGCAATCACCATGGTCATCCGGCGCCCGTCGACGAGCGGCGGTCGTTCCACCTTTACCGATTCACCGAACTCCTCGACGATTCCGTGAAAAATGCTGTTGGCTCGCTCCTTGAAGAATCGCTCGCGACCACGGAACAACATGGTAAACTGAACCTTATGTCCCTCCTCAAGAAACCCACGCGCGCGCTTGAGCTTGATCTCCCGATCGTGGTTGTCGGTCTTGGGCCTCAACCGGATTTCCTTGATGGTGGCGGTGTGGGCCTGCGCCGACATTTTCTGTCGTTTTTTCCGTTCGTAGATGTGCTTGCCGTAGTCGATAATGCGACAGACCGGCGGCGTCTCAGCCGGTGAAACCTCCACGAGATCCAAACCCGCATCCCGAGCGAGCGCCAGAGCTTCGTCAATGGAGACGACCCCCCGCTGTTCCTGGTGCTGATCGATCAGGCGAACCGGGGAGACCCGGATTCGCTCATTCAGCCGAAGTGACTTCGCTATGATTCAACCTTTCAAATGAAAGCGCCACGTGTTCACGTCGAACCTTCGATCCAAACCGTGGCGCGGAAACTCGCGCAACACCACGTCTAGGAAGTCTGCCCCACGCGGGTACACCCCTTATTTTTGATTTCGGCAAGGCAGGCGTCAAGGAATACTTCCAGCGAAAGGTTCCCGATGGAGCGACCGTCGCGGTCGTTTACGTTGACCTGACGAGAGCCCGCCTCCTGCTCGCCCACCACGAGTATGTAGTTCACCTTCGCCGACCGGAGCCGGTGCTTTTTGGGACCGATTTTCTCGGCTGACGTATCCAGTTCCACCCGCAAACCGGCACCCCGCAAGGTGTCGGCGACCTCCTGCCCATACGCGCTGCTCTTTTCGCTCACGGTCGCCACGGCCACCTGAACCGGGGAAAGCCATAACGGGAACGCCCCGGCGAAATGCTCGATCAAAATCCCGACGAACCGCTCCATACTCCCGAACGGTGCCCGGTGGACCATGACCGGTCTGTGCGGGGCGTTGTCCTTGCCTACGTAGGTCAGATTGAACCGCTCGGGCACATTGTAGTCTGCCTGCACGGTGCCGAGCTGCCAGCTTCGTCCGATGCAGTCCTTCACCACAAAATCGATCTTCGGCCCGTAGAACGCCGCCTCACCCTTCTCTTCGGTAAAAGCTACGTTGCTCGCCTCGGCTACACGACGGATGGCCGCCTCTGCCTGATTCCAATTCTCCTCGGAACCGACATATTTGCCGCTCGACGGATCGCGCATCCCGAGTCGAACCCGGTAATCCTGTAGACCCAGTGTTTCAAGAACACTTCGCGTCAACGTCACGGTGGTCTGCAGTTCCTCTTCAAGCTGATCGGTCGTGCAGAAAATGTGGGCGTCGTCCTGCGTGAACCCGCGAACGCGTGTCAGACCGCTTATCTCGCCGCTCTGTTCATAGCGATAAACCGTGCCGTATTCGGCGAGACGAAACGGGAGGTCGCGATAACTTCGCGGACGCGCTGCGTAGATGCGAATGTGATGCGGGCAATTCATCGGCTTAAGCAGATAACCGTTTTCACCCGCCAGCGCGCCGTACAATCTCTCGATCACCTCATCAACCGAGCCCTCGGCGCTGATGCCCTCTCCCCGTTTGCCCCATACGTCGTCAATCGTGCGTACCAGGGTGGCGAGCGCCGTGCGGCCACGCTCCAGCGCCTCGCCGGTTTGCGCCTTAACGCGTCGGCCCAATTGCAGCGCACTTTGAATTACTTTGCCGCGATCGCTCTCGATCATGGCGGGGTATTGCGAATCTTCGTAGTAGGGAAAATGACCGGAGCAACGATAGAGCCCGAGCTGCCCGACGTGCGGCGTGTAGACCATCTGGTATCCGAGCTTGCTCATCTCGCTGGTGAGGTAGTTCTGAAGCTCCGTGCGAACGACCGCCCCTTTGGGCATCCAGAGAATCAACCCGCTGCCGACTTGTTCGTCTATCGTAAAGAGGTCGAGTTCCCGCCCCAACACGCGGTGATCGCGCTTCTTCGCCTCTTCCAAACGCTCCAGATACGCAGTAAGCGATGCCTTTTTGAAAAACGCTGTACCGTACACCCGCTGCAACGGCTGATCGTTCACGTCACCGCGGTAGTGCGAACGACTGACCTGGCGCACCTTGAAGGCCTTGATCAACCCCGTTGACGGAATGTGCGGACCCCTGCACAGGTCTTCAAACTGGGCCCCGCGCTCGGTACCCGTAACATAAAAACTGATGCAATCACCCTCGGCCCGCTCTGCATTGTCGATCTTGTACCGGTTGCCCTCGTCGCGCAGCTTGGGCATGGCCTGTTCCCGCGTCAGCTCGTACCGCGTGAACGGGCGGTCCTCTTTGATGATGCGGCTCATTTCCGCCTCGATGCGCGCAAAATCATCCGGCGTGATGGATCGATCAAGATCGAGATCGTAATAAAACCCATCCTCCAGCGGCGGACCGTAGGCGAGTTTGGTCTCAGGAAACAGCGAGCAGATCGCCTCGGCCATCACGTGCGCGGTGCTGTGCCGCAGCACGAACAAGCTGTCGGCGTCCTCGTCCGAGCGTGTGAGAATGCGCAGTTCACAATCGCCGGGCAACGCGCGGTTCAGGTCGATGACGGTGCGCTCACCGTCGCGCGTCACCGAGCCCGCCACCGCCATGCGCGCGAGCCCCGGTCCGATCTTCGAGGCCACGTCGGCTGTGGTGGATCCATCGGGGAGTTCTAGGGTTGTACCGTCAGGCAGGCGAACGTTCAGAAGCGGGCTCCATGCAGGTAATAAACAACAAGGCGTCCCCGCCCATTCGGCAACCGAACGAACCGGAGCGCGCGGGATGAGCGGGGTACGGACGAGCCGGACGACAACATGCGCCGTCGACCTTCGCCGCCCCACCAAGCATACAAGTCAAACGATAAACCAAAGACACGTCAAACCTCAGGGCACCGTCACGTGCGCGCCCGCCAATCCCCAACGACCTCATCGCAGCCATCCCGGATCGGGCCAAGAAACCGGGCTACACCGTCGGTGTGAACAGGCCCGTTAAAAACTGCCCGAGCAGTGCGGAAATCAATCCGCTGATAAGCGCAGCGAACTGCGTCAAAAACTCTGTCGAAAAAAGAAACCCGTTCAGATCAAGATTGAACATATCTGCTTCCCATACCACAGCGTTGTCGCTGAGCGAACCGCCCGCCCACAAGCACGCCTATTCTAATCCGAGCGACTCTGGCTGCAACCGTGAAATCCGCGACCAGGACGGACGCGGCAGGTGCGTAACCGGATAGACGATCGTAAAAAAACGAACGGCAGGTCGTTCTTTCGCCCCAGGGCGGAAGGTTGACCTGCCAAGGTCGAAGCAGGTGCCCCCCCCGGCGTAGAGCGTTTTCCGGAATTGTGTGTCGCCGAATCGAGTCGTTGTACCGGATGAAACAGTGATTCAACCGCTACACAACAATAGAGCTTACTCCAGCCGGGCGAACCATCTGCCCCACCGTGGAGCCGCCTGGAGTGGTCATGTACCCTCTGGTCGCCCCCGCTCCGCGGCCATGGAGACCCGCCGCCGATGTCTCAGGGACAGCCCGGTCCCGGTCCGAACGGATACGCCGCCCCGGCGAAGGCGTCCACGTCTTTACTGATGTCCGCGAAGTCGGCGCCCTGGTCGGGGATCACCGGCGCGAGATCGGACAGAACCACGATCGGCGCACCCGCGGCCCCGGTGAACGTATCCACAACGGCGGAAATATCCGAAAAGTTCGGCTGTCCGCTAATTCCGAACGGTTCCACGATGTCGCCCCACTGTGCGGTCGTCACAAGCAGCGGCGTTGTGAACGACGCGCTATCGCTGAAGTCACAACCGCAATCGATCACGTCCGCCGCGTACTCGGACTCGGGTCGAACATCGGGACCAAAGACGTGCACCAGACCAATCTCGCTCCAATCCAAACAGAGCGGATCACAGCGCAGCCCCGCCACGGTAATGGGTGTTGTACCGACGGTCGTCGGAAGGACCTTCGGCTGGCCCAACCAGCGTATTTGCTCAATCGTTTGGCCGGTATCCGACGTAGTGGTGAAACGAACGCGGATGGCCGTGAGACGGCCCGGCGTGCCCGGTACGACGGAGATATAGCGGTTCTTGTCAACGCCGTTGGGCTCGGGGCTCACGGGTTCGGCCGGGAAACACTCCACACACAACGGGGGTACGCTGTTTGGATCACTTGGATCGGCGCAACCGTCGATTTCGTCGCGGTCGAAGAACCCGTCAAGGTCGCGGTCGATCCCGATGCGCGTCTGTGTGCCGAAGGGAACAACCGTAAATGTCAACTCACTTCCCGGAAGTGCGAGCGCCGGCAGCTCGAACGAAGTCAACACCTCGTCCGCTCTATCCGACTGGAACAACGAACCGCCGATGTAGACATAGCCTCTCTGTTCACTGTTCTGAACACCCTTGACGACAAGACCCACCGCCTGCGAGTCCGCCAGGGCGATCATGTCCGCGATCAAGGCCAATTGGCCTGCAAGCGGGTTGGCGAAATCGGCGAGCGTTGTCTGCCACCCGACGGCTGCGTGCGTATCCTGACTCGCCACGCCCGGTGGTTCACTGATATCGTTCGGATCACCCTCGGGAAGATCGGACCCGCCAAACGCCAGCATGAACGCGACAAGATCGGCCACCTCCTGGTCATCGACGACACTGAACGCGGGCAGCGAAATGAACCGGGCTATTGAGTCGACGCTGCCGTCATGCAAAAACCCGAACCCTGAGGTATTGACCAACTGCGTGGTGTCGAAGCCCGTCTTTTCATATTGATTGCGCAGATGCGGAATCTTGATCGTCCGGTTGGTTGAGCCGTCCGACGACACCACGGTGATGTGGTGCTCCCCATTGGGTCCCACCGGAAGCGGAACGAACTGCGGACCGTTTCCCAGATCGATAAACACGCCGTCCGAGCCCATCCCCGTCGGCAGCGTATGACACGTTACGCATTTCAGCGCTCCGTCGATCGGCGTCCGGTAGCGATCGAGACCCGCCTGCGCATTGCCGTTGGGCAGCGGGGTACCGGCGGGCAGTCCGCCTTGATTCGCGAATCGCCCGCTCGCAAAATGTCCCGGCAGCGGCAGATCAACAGGCAAACTGTTGTCGAATTCCCGATTGGGGTTCGGCGGGAAATGGATCGAAGCCAGCATGTCCTCGAACTCCTGCATGTCCGCAGGGGGCAGCGGCTGATCGTCGCCCAGAAGTCCGTTGAACGCGCCGGCGAACGCTTCCAGACCGTCCCGGTCGCCGCGCCAGTGAAACGGCTCATTGCCTATGATATCCTGAAGCGTTTGCGTGGTCATCGGACCCTTCATCGGGTGCCAGTCGTCACATCCCGCGCCCGGCGTGGAGTTGCAATTCTGATTAAAGGTCTTCACCGTACCGGCGGGGTTGCCCAAATCCCACGCCAAGAGGTCCAAACGGGAATCGACGTGACACGACGCGCACGAGATATGTCCGAGGCCCGAATTGCGGTGCGTGTCGTACAGATGCTTGCGCCCTGTCTTGATGGGCGCCGGCGTAGGATCGAACAGGGGAACGCGCGGCGAAAGCTCGGTGTCGGCGTTGATGTCTACAACGGACAAACTGGCGTCGAACTTGTTCAACACGTAAAGGCGATCCCGCGCTTCATCGAGCACCAGACCGGTGGGCCCTTCGCCGACGGGAATCGGTCGCGCCGCGGTACGATTACCGCGCTCGTCGATGACCACGACGTTGTTCGAGCCCATACCACTCACCCAGCCGCGCGTGCCCGTCGAGTCCCAGACAATACCGCGCGGATCGCCGATTGACAGATCGCGTTCCTGTTGCGGAATGGGCTCAAAGGGAATGACAGTGGTGTAGACCAGGTGCGGATTCAGATCCACAACCTGATGGCTGGCTAGGTCGCCCGGTGTCGCCGGGTCGACAAGACCGATGTTCACGCGCAGAAACCGGCCATTGAGCACCGGTTCGAAACGCACCTCGTTGGTCGCGTCCGTGCCCACCACGGTCACCTGTCGCGTGGTCGGGTTGACCGCGATGGCCATGCAGATGTTCATCAGCCCGGTGGCGTACTGCACACTGAGGTCGGTGGCGTTGAGCACCACGACGTCGTGATCAGCGAGCGACCATCCGACCGGTCGATTCGAAACGTCGGCGTTCGGCCCACTGACAAGATCGGTCCAGTCGTGGGCGTTGTCATCCATCCATTGTCCCGCGTTGTTCTTGCGAACGATCATACCTACCAGCGGCGGCAGCGGCAGATCTGGGTTGATGGGCGGAAAGAACAAATCGCCGTCGTTGGGCGGTGGATTCGGAGGGTTCACGCCGCGTTCAAAGGGCGCGTTGGGATCGAAGTAGGGGCTCAACGGATCGTTGACCGGGTCGGTTCCGAAACTCGGCGGATTTCCAAGACTGCCGCCGGCGAGGATCGTGGTATTATTCCCGGATTCGAAGACCGCGACGTAGACCTCGTTTCCGTCGGGGCTCACCGCCATCGCACGTGGATCCTCACCTTGAATCGGGATGCGCACCGTGACGTCGAGCCCGACAACGCCGACCATATCCGCCATATCGTTCGACCGTTTCATACTGAGGGGCCCACGGCGCTGCGGCTGGCGCGGTGCGGGGATCTGACCGACAAAAAAGATGGGCGCGTGCGGATTGGAAGGATTGATAACCAGCACGGTATTTGCTTGAGCGCAACTCACGAAGGCGCGTTCCGGCGTACCGGCGAACACCACGTCCGTCGGCTCGTCATCCGTACGGATCGTGTCCACCACGTTCATCGTGTCGAGGCTTACCACGCTCACGCTGTCCGAAATATGGTTCACGACCCAGGTTTCGGTGTTGCTCCGCGCGCGAACCGAAACGGGGTCAAGCCCGACGGGAATGGAACCGGTGTGTACGGGGACGTTGCCGGTCAGATCAAACAGTTCAAGCCGGTTGTCCGCGGTGTTGACGGCCAACAGCGTGGTGCCGTCGGGCGTCATGTCCAACGGATGGACGTGCGGACTTTCCCAATTAACAAACGCCGGCTGCGCCTGCGCGCCAACCCCAACAAACACGCCAAAAATCAGCGCACAAAGAGAACCCCGTCGTGCCATGGTCCACCCCTTTCGCTTAATACGCTCGTACCCCGACCCAAGGACGCGGCGGGAGAACTCCGCATCGTGTGCTCGACCAGCCACCACCATAGTACACGCGCAACGACGTCAACCTTCCGACGTCAATCGTTTAGACCCACCGCATCACGGTGGAACGAAACACCGTCGCGCGTCAGCGGTGTATCCGGCCTGCACGTCCCATCATAACGAACGGGTTTCGCTTTGTTTACGGTTATTTGCTAAATCCCCACTTATTTTCGGACGGCGTGTTCAGCGGCGTCACAAACAAACGGATTTGTTCATCCCTACAGCACAGTCTGTTGTTGCGTGTCACCCGCGTCTAGCCGCTGTACCGTGGGAAACGTTCAACTAAATGCCCGGGGGGCGGCAGTAAAAAACGCTAGTGCAGCGTCACAGCTTATCCTTGGAGTTCGTTGTGGGTGGCATGGGCAAACTTGTTTGCCCGTGACTGCCCCCG
>CAZWWW010000010.1:0-18010 GCA_964637715.1 uncultured Phycisphaeraceae bacterium
GGCGAGCTGCTGCTTGCCCATGCCACCCCAAAAACAAGGTGTGACAAAGCACTAGGTCATTGTCAAGCCGACGACCCGTCTCGCAAGAGATTCGCACACGGCGATTCAAAACCCCAAACACGGTTGAGTGGACCCACGCGCCCACGCGCAAAACCTTGAGAATTGACTGGACATTGGGACCTTTTTAGGTTATAGGAACAAGATGCGGGTAGCTCTGTCGATGGGCTGCCTGCGCTGAGATCGTGGCCGCGGCACGTTCGCGGCTCATGCAGGGCGGGGAGATACGGGGCCCGGCCGTCTCGTCGTCGGCGCCAGCGTCGGCGTGCAGGGGACATTGGGGATCTTGCCGCTTGGGGAATACACTAGATTCAAGGAGGCGGAGTACCATGATTGCGTCACGGCTGAGGCTCCTTTTCGGTTGTGCGGTATTAACTACCGTGTCGATGTCGCAGGCTGCGAGCATCTCCCTCGTTCCGGTGAGCGCCAGTGGAGCGCATACGATTTCGGGGAACGAGATTTTTCTTCAGGGCGGCGGACAGACCGTCGTGCTGGAGATCAAGCTTTCCGGTTGGGCCCCCAACCTCCTGTCCACCTTCCAAGGCACCATTGATTCAACCGGGTATACGAGTGGAACGATGGGCTCCCTCACGTCACGTGTCTTGGCGTGCGCGGACAACGCAACTTGTGATTCGAACATGGGGCCTGGGTCACAGTGCTTGATGCGCTGCGTGGGAGGTGCCAACGATGGGCTGAATTGCTCCAATAGCGCGAACTGTCCGGGCGGAAGTTGCGATTTTACGATATGTGCTGCCGGTTTCCAGGATTTAACACGCCCGGATTGGGTGTTTTCCGGTTCAATTGCCATTGCCGCCGTCAACACAGCCGTTCCCAATTTTGCGTTTGGAGCGACAATTCTTGGACCGGCCATTGCGGACCCGGGTACCGCAACCTATGGGGGAACACTTGTACTCGACGTTTCGCCGAACGCGGCTGGAACATTTACGGTCGACTTTTCTCTCGCTATCGGTGAGACGTTTTTCTTCGATCAAAACAGCGTTGAGATACCCTTCACGAATACCCCGGCGCTGATTACGATCCAATGCCAGAGTGCGGCGGACTGTAACGATAACAACGCTTGTACGTCGGACACCTGCAATCAACAGAACGTCTGCATCAACGCGCCGAATTTCGACGCCAACCAGTTTTGTTGCAATCCCAACAACGGGGCGCTCGCCGCGCTAAGCGATGGCAACGAATGCACGAGCGATATGTGCGACGCGGGTACGGGCGTGGTTACGCACCCCAATGAGTCCCTGGGTACAGCCTGCGGCGATCAAAGCAATGCGCAATGCGACCTGCCCGATACGTGCGACGGTGCGGGATCCTGCCAATCAAACCTGCTCCCCTTCGGTGCGGCGTGCGGGAGTCCAACCAATACCGACTGCAACCTGGCTGACACGTGCGACGGGGCAGGCGTGTGCCTGACCAACATTCAGCCGGCGAACACACCATGCGGTGACCCGTCAACGGGCCCGTGCAACAATCCGGATACCTGCAACGGGCTCGGCAACTGTCTGGTCAACGAGGCGGCCAACGGAACGCCGTGTGATGACGGTTTGTTTTGTACACAAGGGACGGCGTGCTCAAGCGGTGCGTGTACGGGCGGAACCCCGACGGACTGTGCTGATTTGCTAACGTGCACGACTGACACCTGCAACGAAGGGACGGACCAATGCGATCATTCGCTTGATCCCAACCAGTGTTTGATCGCGGGCGTTTGTCAACCGGAGGGGGTTTTGAATCCGGTCAACACCTGCGAAATCTGTGACAGCGCAACGGACCCGAACAATTGGACCGTGCTTGCGGACACCACGGCGTGCAACGACGGCGACGCCTGTACGGGAACGGGGCGCCCGGGTATCGGAATCGATACCTGCACGGGCGGCGTGTGCAGCGGCACGCTCGACCCGGAATGCAATGACCAGTGCGACTTCGCGGTAACCGCGATCGAGGGCGCCAATTTCAGCAACAACGCGAGTACGGGGCCCGACGACGGTGAGGCATCCTGCCAAATCGACTCAAACGGCGATATCTGGTTCAAGTATACCGCGGTGTGCGACGGGCTGATCTTTCTGAGCACAACGGGCAGCGCATTGCTCTCGCTCAACGACCCGGTGCTGACGGTTTTTGACAACTGTCCGGGCAACGGTGGTATGGAAGTAGCGTGTGACGATGACGGCGGTCTCGATTTGAACGCGGCGTTGACCTTCTCTGCCACGTCCGCCACTACGTATTTCATTCGCGTCGCCGGCTTCCAAAACAACGTGGGCGATATTGTGCTCAATCTGCGCCCGTTTGATGACTGCTTAATCGACGGGGTCTGTTATCAGTTGAACGAGCTCAACCCGGCCAACGCGTGCCAAGCATGCCTGCCCGATCTTTCCACAACGCAGTGGTCAAACGTGCCCGAGGGCATTGCCTGTGGCGATGCCACCGATACGGATTGCGATAGCCCTGACGCGTGCAACGGGCTGGGCGTGTGCGAGGTAAACTTCAAACCGGACGGGATCCTATGTACCGACGAGATTCCCGCCAACATTTGCACGAACGATGTGTGTGCCGGTGGTGCCTGCACGCATCCACCGGTGGCGGCCGGTTTAGCCTGCGGTGATCCAACTGACACGGACTGTGATAACCCCGACACTTGTGACGGCGGCGGATCCTGTGTACCAAACTTTGAAGACGCTGGATTCGCCTGCGGTGATCAGAGTACGGGGGAATGTGATAATCCTAACATCTGCGACGCAACCGGGATGTGCCTTGAAAACCTGAAACCCGACGGCACGCCGTGCGACGACTTTGACGTCTGTACGGACAACGAAACATGCGCTGCCGGCGTTTGTGTCGGCGTTCCCATTCCGCTCGCGCCGCTTGTCGTTGGTGCCGGGCCGCTTGGACTGAATGTGACACCCCAGCCGCCGGCCTCGGCGGCTCCGGTCGCACTCCATCTAACATCGCCGCGATGGCCCTGCGTTGACCGCTTTATTAATACGAACGGAATGTTGACCAACACGCCCGTGTTCCAGCTTCCGAGCGATTGGGGAACCGTCTTCGTTCATGGTCCCGAGATTTTCCCCAGTGCGCTCAACGACCCCAGTGATTATGAGGTAGTCGCGGAATGTGGCGCGTTCGCTTCTCCACCAGGCGCAGGAGCAACCTGGCGCTGGGGCGATCTCAACGACGATGGAAGCGTTGATTTCGTCGACGTTACGCTTGAGGTCGACGTGTGGAAGGCCGCGGTTTCGTTCAACGACGTGGATCCTCTGTACGATCTGGCACCGTGTCCACCAGACGGACACATCAGCTTCGCGGATATCACCGTCGAAGTGGACGCGTTCACCGGTGGCAGCTATCCCTGCCCGGCCCCGTGCCCGTAGGCCAGGTTCCGAGGCAAATGATATTTGACACACTCCAGGGCCGCCCGAGAAAACATCGGGCGGCCTTTTCTTTGATGTAGCGTCTATCTCACACACCGATCTCGTTCTTATCCGCAACGATCCTCGCCCGCGCCCGCAAGCAATCACGTCCGGCGCGACACAATCCCATAGATGATCGCCAAAGGCATCGCGTCCCGAACAAGACTACTCATCTGCAGCCTGCGCCACAGTGCCTGACCCGCGAATCTCTACACACCTAATAGGGAAAGGGCTGCCCTTCGTCTTCACCGGTGCGGCCCCCGTGCCACAGACACCATGGGGCGCTTGTTCAACGAGCAATCAAGAGCGCTCCACACCGACCGTGTCGTGCTGTTCGAAATCCAACCGCACCGTCGGATGACCGTTCTCGAAAATGACCAGACTGTGTTCGTACATGGGAACCGCAAACGGGTGGGGGATGGCCGCTTCACTGTTGGCATAGAGCACCGTGACGCCGCCGCCGGGAACACCGGGGTGGCGCACCGTGCAGAGCACCGCGTCCATCGGGTCGTCATAGGAGACACCGGACAGTTCGAACCCCGTTTCGGTCCAACTGACGGGAAACTCGATGGCTTCCAGGAATCCCGATATGTAGGGGGCGCGAACCGCATCGCCGACGATCAGGACACATCGCTCCGCCAGATCGCCCTCCTCAAGCCGGCTTACCGTTTTCGCCACGCGCTCGTCTTTCTTGAAGCTTGACGCGAACACTTCCTGAAGTTTCAGATAAGCGGAAGGCACTTCGCCGTCCGGTGTCACGCCGGTAAAGGCTGAACCAAAGCGGGTCGATGCCGTCGTGGGAATAATCTGATCGAGCGGAATCTTCCGGAACATGTCGTAGTCCGGATCGAGTTCGACAGTCAGCGGTTCGCCGGCAACGGGAAGATCAAAGGTATCGCGCTCACGATCAAAGCGGACGACCCGATCCTCGGTTCCCTGCCCGGTCACGATGCGCAGGGGCAGGTCAAGCGTAAACACGGGCGCGTCCTGCGTCACCGTTACGCTGAGCGTTTGGTCCGACGAATCGAATGTTGCGGAGTCGATCCGTAGCGCCGGGGCGCCGCCGCGCCGCACCCATTGATCGAAAAACCACTCGAGGTTCTTTCCCGACGCCTGCTCGCAAAGCTGCCGAATGTCGTTCCAATTCGCGTGGCGACCGAGGTATTCCTTGGTGAATTGCCGCATGGCCGCCCAGAATCGCTCTTGCCCCATCGTCATAGCGAGCATGTGGAAAACCGCGGCACCTTTGTTGTAGGCAATCCCGCGCCCGCATCCTTCGGGAAGTCCGAACGTCCCCAAGGGTTTGTCGTTCTCAGGTTTGATGCGGCTGAGGAAATGGGAATAATTGCGTCGTTTGCGCCGCGCTTCATCCGGCTTACCGTCGAGCACAAACCCGTAGTAATTCGTCGCATAGCTGGTCAGAGATTCGCACCAGTTGCCGTCGCGCGGGTCCACGAGGATGCCGTTGCCCCACCAGCTATGGAGCATTTCGTGGTCAAGATAGCCGTGCGCGGTCTGGGCGCGCTTACCCATCTCGATCACGGCGGAACAGAGCAGCGTCATGGTCGGGAAGGCGAATCCGCTGCTGAAGAAGTTATCGACGATCTTGTATTCGTGGCCCGGATAGGGACCGATCAACGGCTCGTAGCGGTCGAGGTTTCTTTTGACGGCATCGAGCAACCCATCGGCATAAGCTGCTTGCGTTGGTTTGAGATGAACGCTGATGTCCACGTTGCCGTGTGTTGCGTGTCGGATTTCGTGAGGTCCGCCGACCACGACGAGCCCGTCGATCGGATAAGGCGTGCGCCATGCGGTTTGTCCGGGTTGGACAGTCGGATCAGTGCTGTGCTCGGCCCCGACCGCTAGCTCCAGCCCAGGCACTTCGCTCGCCAGCAGCGTGAAGTCAGCCGCCTGCGGTTCAACGTCCTTCTCGACGATTGACTCGGGATACCAGCTTCCGTCGGCAAGGTAGATGCCTTCGGGGCTTATATGCGCGCGCATCTGGAAGTTGTGGATTTCCCCGGGTCGTTCCCCGGCTGAGACATCCTGAAACAAATCGCCTTCGTAGTCGACCGTTAAGGTGAACGCATCATGTGCCCGATCGAGCACGACACGGTGCGTGGCTGGCTTGAAGTCGCCCGCCTTGGTCACACCCGACGGCGTCCTATCGACCCAGTGGCGCAACACCGTGGCACCTGAACCGCGCACGCTCGTTACGCGCAGATCGGGATGGAGGAGGAACCCGACAACGGCGTGGCGATCGCCGACCGGTTCTTCACCGGTACGCACCATGTCAAGCTGCGCCCTACCGCTCAGGTGGTGTGCGGCTGGATCGAGGGCCAACTCCAAACGGTAGCGATCGACCGAGGCGGCTATCTGCGGTCCGCTCGCGCAGCCCGCCAACGTCGCCAGCATCCAACCGGCAACGATCCACCTGGTTTTGTCCGCTTGATGCACGAGCTGTGTAGCTGTCATCCCGATCTCCTTACCTGACGGACTCTCGCTCGAACGGGGCGCCGTTCAAGTATCCACGCTCGAGCCACACCGGCTCATTCTCCGCCACGCACGCGCGATGGAACGGGGCGGTCTTTTCACGCATCCGAAAGGACGGGAACCGGCGAACCGCCTTCATCAACAGCGACGAACACGACTTCGGCTTCGGTCACTTTGACAACCTGGTCGGGGTCGAGGCGTCGCCGAGCGCACACCCGCACGTTGATGGTCAACGAGGTGCGCCCGGCTTTCACCGCGTCGGCGTAGATGCTGACCACGTCGCCCACGTAGACCGGTTTGTGAAACTCGACTTCACGAAAACAGACCGTGACGTAGCGGTGATGCGCCTGGCGAATCGCTTCAATGTACGCCGCCTGGTCGATCAGCGAAAGCAAGACGCCGCCGAAAATGGTGCCGTCGGCGTTCGTATCCCGCGGCATCGTTACTGTGCGGATGTCGGGTTCGCTACTTGGTGGTTTAAGTGTTCCTGCCATGTGATTAACTTTCGTGTAAGACCAGATGATCGCCGTCTAATCGACATTCCCGTTTCCGCCCTGTTTACTGTGGTAAGGTTCTTTGATCACATCGCGAACGATAAGCGGTCGTTGCCGTCAACAGGTTATCGCGCAAAGCGCCATGCAGCACAGACCAGCAGGCCCATCGCGACACCGATCGTGACCATCCAGAACAATCTCGGAAAACGAAAACGATATAACCGCAACAGGTGTCGCGCGTATAGCCATTGCTCACGGAATCCAAACTTACTCGTACCGGAACGCCTCGGTTCGAACCCATAGGCGACGCCGGCCGGTTTCCGGCAGCGCGCTTTGACGAACAGTTCCAGTCCGATCTTGTACCCGAGGGGGTTGAGTCGGTCGACCGCTTTCAACCACGTCTCGCGCCGCAGGGCAAAAAAACCGGACATCGGGTCCGACAGCGTCGACAGGGGTCTGGCGAGCAGGGTGGCCAATCGGCTGCTGAGTCGACGCTTCCACGACCAACTCGGCGCGATGATGCCACCGTCATACCGCGTGGCGATGACAAAATCACAGTCGCCGGTCTCCAGGCGTCGAATCAGATCCGGTACGACCTCCGGGGGGTGCTGCAAGTCGGCGTCCATGACGACGAACAGATCGGCGGTGGCCTGTTCAAACCCGCGGAGCACCGCGCTCGAAAGCCCGCGCTCGTTCGTTCGCACGATTATACGAATGGGGTAGCGCGCCGCGAGCTCGGCGACGATCTCCTCTGATCCGTCACGGGAATCATCATCGACGACAATCAGTTCCACGTCGATACCGGCGCTGCGGGTGGCCTTGAACAGCCGTTCGGTCAACGACGCAAGATTGTCCGCCTCGCGAAACGCCGGGACGATGATCGAAGCGTGCCTGACGTGTTGATGGCTCATCCTGCGCCATGATAGGCGCCGCGTCTGTGTCGCACAAAGCGCGGTCGGCGTTTGACAGGCGCGGCGTGGACAGGTACATACCCGCGAACGAGCCGCAATCGGTAGGATGGATCTTTCCCATGCCGCTACGCAGCCTATCTTTGGTCTCTGCAGTCGGTGCCAAAACCACGGGCACGGTGGAAGCGGTTGGCCGCTTCGGTGTATTCGCGTGGTTGATGTTCATCTGGTTGGTCGACGGATTGTTCCGCCCGCGCACCTGGCGGCGGGCCATGCCTCTGTTTTATGAAGTCGGCAACCGCAGCCTTCCCGTTATCCTTATCACCGGCACGTTTGTGGGCATGGTGCTGGCGATTCAAAGCTACGATCAATTGCGCGCCGCGGGGTTCGAGGACCGCATGGGGGTGCTCGTAACGCTGAGCCTGGTGCAGGAGTTGGGGCCGGTGCTCGCCGGGGTGATGGTCGCTGGTCGGGTCGGGGGTGCGTTGACGGCGGAACTCGGCACGATGCGGGTCACCGAGCAAATCAGTGCGTTGCGCGTTATGGGGGCGGATCCGATTCAGTACCTCGTCGTGCCGCGGTTTCTGGCGTGCCTGCTGCTGACCCCGTTGTTGACCTTTTTTTGCGATCTCTGCGGTTCGCTGGCGGGTTGGCTCGTGGCGGTTCAGCTCAAGGGTATCCCATCGTCGCCGTACTGGTATCACATAGCGGACGCCGTTCAGACGTGGGACGTCATGGTGGGCGTGTGCAAGAGCCTGGTGTTCGGTGGGATGATCGGCGTGATCTCGTGCTACAAGGGATTCCATTGTCGTCCGGGCGCGGAAGGGGTCGGCGCGGCGACGACGGACTCGTTCGTTGCAAGTTTTGTGGTCATTCTTATTACCGATTTTTTCCTTGGATCGTTATTCTCGGGCTTGTATCGAGGCATTTACGGGTTCAAGTCGCTGGTCGGATGACGAGTACCACTGCGAACAACTTAAACGCACAAGCTACGACGAACGGTGACCCCATCGTGCGGCTGGTCGGCGTACACAAACGGTTTGGCGACCTTGTGGTTCTGGACGGGGTCGACCTTTCCCTTCGAACCGGTGAGACTACCGTCATCATCGGGGAATCGGGTGCGGGCAAGAGTGTGCTGCTCAAACACATCGTGCGTTTGCTCAAGCCCGACAAGGGGGAGGTGTGGTTCCACGATCGCCGGATCGACACCGCGCCCGAGCGGGAACTGGCGGCGATCCGCCCGCGTTTTGGCTATTTGTTCCAACTCAGCGCCTTGTTTGACTCGATGACCGTGGCGCAAAACGTGGCCTTTCCCGTCTTGGAGCACACACGGACCCGCCGCCTCGAAATCGCCGCGATCGTTAAGGAAAAACTGGCGATGGTGGGTTTGGATGGGATTCAGGACAAGTGGCCCAACGAATTGTCCGGGGGACAGAAAAAGCGGGTGGCGCTCGCCCGGGCGATCGCGCTCGATCCGGAAATGATTCTTTATGACGAACCGACTACGGGGCTCGACCCGCCGCGCGCCGATGAGATTAATGAGTTGATTATCAAGCTCAAGCAAGAGCTGGGTGTTACCAGTGTTGTGGTGACGCATGACATGGCCAGCGCGCGTAAGGTGGCGGATCGTATTCTGATGCTCTATCAAGGAACGTTCATTTTCGACGGAACGACCGACGATGTGGCCCATACGCGCGACGCGCGCGTGCGCTGTTTTGTCGAGGGACGCTGCTCCGACGAAATGCTCAAGAGTCTCAAGGCTGCGGCGGGGACGAAATCGAGGTAGCTCATGACGGAGACAGGTCGAAACATCGGGGTCGGGTTGTTTGTGATCCTCGCGTTGACGGCGCTGGGGACATTGATGGTCTGGTTCGGAGAGGTTCCCGACTGGATTTCGACGAGCGAATGGACGTTGCGTATCGCCGGGGTGCGCGACCTCAACGGTGTGGGCGACGGAACGCAGGTCTACCTGCAGGGGGTCGAGGTTGGGCGTATCAAAACAATCGAGTTCAGAAACCCCAACGACCCCGGACAGGGCGTCATGATCGTCGCACGCATCAAGGACCAATACAGCATTCCGTCCGGGGCGCTGGCGCGCGTGTACGGATCGAGCCTGGGTATCGGCAGCGGACGAATCGACATCGTGCTCCCACCCGGTGCGCCGACTGAGCCCCTGCCCAGAGACAACGCCGTCATTTTTGGCGAAATGCGCAGCGTTCTCGGTGAAATCATCAAGAAAGAGTTTGTCGACTCTCTGGAGCGCACCGTGGTGCAGATCGGCAATCTGGCGGAGTCCGCCAAACCGGTCATGGATGATCTGACTCATCTGATTGAGCGGCGGCCCATCTCGCAGGTCAGCGCACCTGGTGCCGCGGAGCGGGGTATGGTAGCGAACCTGTCCACGGTGGTGGAACGTATCGACCGGTTGGTAGCGGCCGTCAACAAGGTGCTTGGTGACGAGTCGGTGCAGGAGGATGTCAAGGTGGCCGTTCGCGGTCTTAAGGGAGCGTCGGAGGAGCTCAAGGCGACCGTTGAAATATGGCGAACGGAAAGCCAAAAGCTTGCAAACAATGTGAACGCGGGCGTCGATCACACGGAAGCGAATCTTGATGATTCGTTCAGGCGGCTTAACGATGTGCTGGATCACCTGGACGACGCCGCCACGAATCTCGCTTCGGTAACCGCGTCGCTGACCCAACGAACCGGTACGGCGGGGCTGGTCCTTCATGACCCGCGTCTCTATGAGTCCGCGGTGCTGGCAATGGACCGGTTGGCCGCTACCCTGCTCGATATCAAAGCGCTCACCGGCAAGATGAAGGACGACGGTTATATCACCGTCGGGCTGGCACCGAATGGATTCCCAAAGAAAAAGTATCCGATTCCCGCCGCAGCCTCGATGGGCAACCAGCGAACGGATGAATGGTCTCCGGACGGGGAGCCCGCGCCAACTCAGCGAACCAGAGACGCGACCGCAGATGAATCAACGTTGTTGAGTTCCTTCCCGCCGTAGCGTCACGGTTTCACCGGGCCATCGACCGGCCGGGGCGCGTTCCGGCAGGTGGTAGATGCGAATCGCACCGGCGCGGCGGGCGCGCATTTCGTCGAGCATGGCGACGCCCGGACCTTCCGCGAGGAACATCCAGCGACTGTCGGTCATGTGGGGAAACTCAGCCGCGAGCTCCCCGTCGCGCTTCAAGAGCACCTCGAACTCAGTCCACCATCGAAAGATTGCGTCGTCGGCGTATCGTTTGAGGTCGCGGATGTGCCAGACCTGCGGGTCGGTGACCACCCAAACCTCACCCCCGCTGCGTAACGAGGCTAAGACATCTTGGGGCGATCCAAGTTGATAAAGCCGCGCGTGCATGGTTCGCTCGGGATCGGTTGGGAGATAGAGCTGATACTTGGATCGTACGTTCGTATCCGCAGGGAGCACGACCAAACCGGCGTGCTCGGCAAGAAACGCGCAGGCTGCAGCCACGTCACTGTGTTGCCGCTTAACCTCAATAGCTTTCATCGCAGCGGGCACGACCACAAATGCGCCCACGATGAAGAGACCGGCTGCTCTCGGTATGTGCATGCGATAAAGCCGTTCAGCAACAGCGAAAAACCCCACCGCAACCGCAAGGCAAAACATCGGGATCGTCGGCGCGAACAGACGCAGGAGTTCATATCGTTGAAACAATAGCAAGGCTAATAGCACGCCGGGACCGACCAACAAGAAGCGAGCCGGACCGCGCCTGCGCCAGGCGACAATCACGCCGACAAGGCTCAACCCAACCGCAGCGACACCCTGATAACGGGCGAAACACGCGCCGAGCAGATTCAACACGCCGACGTCGAACCAGGTTGATCCGACAGTAGTAAGTCCGATGGTGTGAACGAGGCGTCCCCACTCGATTGCTCCCCCAAGGAACGTCGGAAAGGGCAGTTCGCCTCCGACAATTCGCGCCGCGAGCCCCGCCATCTGGAACAGACCTTCAATAAACAAGGCCGGCAGCGCCGCACCGATACATAGTACGATCCACGAAGGAACCACACCGCGCATGCCCGGCGTTTGCGAATGGGGTAGTCCCGGCGTGCTGCCCTCGGTCTGCACATCGTTTGTGTCACCGGGCGATAACCGAGCTTGGAAAACAAGCCCGCTCTGCGCTTCGCCGCCGTGTTCCGGTCGCAGGAACGCAGGTGCTACGTGGGTTCCATCGATCGCATCGTGACGGCACAACCAATCGACGATCAACAAAGGAAGCAACGTGACCGCATACCGATAGTGGCAGATCGCCGCATAACCAAGTGCGACGCCGCACCAAAGATAATAGCGCCGCGCGTGCCGTGGGTTTGATCGTCCCAGCGTCCAGAACCACAACCCCAACGACGTAAAGAACAGACCGGAGGGTTCCGCCCAAAGACTGCGGGCGTAAAGAATGTCGAAGGGTGAAACAGCCAGTATCGCGGCGGCTATCAGCCCTGTGCGTCGATCGAACCACGCTGCGCCAAGCAGATATAGTAACCCAACCGATAGCGTGCCCAGCGTGGCATTAAGTATGGCGAGCGAAGACGGGTCGTCTCCAAACAGCAGCGTCGCGCCGGCACCGAGAAACGTATAGCCCTGTGACGGCTTGACGTACCGTTCGCCGACGTCCACGCCGAGGGCGGTCATACGCCCCCGAATAGTTTCCTTGTCGCCGCGAACCAGCGCGCCCAGTGCTACCGGATCGAGGGCTAAGCGGGCGGATCGGCTCCACAAGCGGGCATCGTGCGCATAGGCGGCTTCGTCGTCAAAACGAACGCCGACATTCGTGACACCGCCGAACCGCATCCACGCCGCCAGCACGAGTATGGCAGCCAGGCAAAACCGGAGTGAGGGCGTTGAGGCCCGTGCTCGCTGGGAAGTGTCCGAGTTCACCCGTCGCTGCGGGGTCATAGAATCCTGTTGAAAAAACCCTATCAACTGGTATGGCACATGCATCCTGCCTGTGAAAACAGGGACCTCCAACCCGTAGGCTTCCGGGAGCCTGATCGTTTATCGGGTGTTTCTCCTTGGGGGGTAAGACCCGATCTGATGCTTTTCGGCTGTCTTGGGCGGCGTAAGAGCCTGTTTCACCAGGGCTTTCGGGATCAAGACGGGCGGCGTATCATGCGCGCGCGTTGAATGGTTGAACGAGTCTTTTCATGGGAGTTTATACTGTGTCCGCCTTACACGATCTTCTGGGAACGGATGCCGAAACGCTTCTGAATCATCGTTGCGCGACGATCGACAAGTCGCTGCTCCACCTTCCCGGGCCCGACTTCGTCGATCGGGTCGTGGCCCCGTCCGATCGACCGGCGCCTGTCTTGCGCAGTTTGCAAACGGTTTTCAACCACGGTCGCCTCGGAGGAACCGGCTACCTGTCGATCCTCCCCGTCGATCAGGGTATCGAACACAGTGCCGGGGCGTCGTTCGCGCCAAACCCGATCTATTTCGATCCGGAGAACATCGTCAAACTGGCGATGGAAGGCGGGTGTAACGCGGTGGCTTCGACGCTCGGCGTGCTCGGATCCGTCGCCCGCAAGTACGCCCACAAGATTCCTTTTCTGGTCAAGCTGAATCACAACGAATTGCTGACCTATCCCAATACGTTCGATCAGATCATGTTCGCCCACGTCGAGCAGGCGTCGGAATTGGGCGCGGTCGCGGTCGGTGCGACGATCTATTTCGGGTCCGAGGAATCATCGCGACAGATTCAGGAAGTCAGCGAAGCGTTCCACCTGGCGCACGAACTGGGGATGGCCACGGTGTTGTGGTGCTACCTGCGCAACCCGGCATTCAAGAAGGACGGTACGGACTACCACACCGCCGCCGATCTCACCAACCAGGCCAACCACCTCGGTGTGACGATCGAAGCGGACATCATCAAGCAAAAACAGGCGGAGACCAACGGCGGGTATACGGCGATCAACTTCGGAAAAACAAACAAGCTGGTATACGAACAACTGACGTCCGACCATCCGATCGATCTAACGCGGTATCAGTTAGCCGGTTGCTATATGGGTCGCGCGGGCTTGATCAACTCCGGCGGGGCGTCGGGCAAAAACGATTTCCAGGATGCGGCCAAGACGGCGGTCGTCAACAAGCGCGCCGGCGGCATGGGTATGATCTCGGGTCGCAAGGCATTTCAACGCCCGATGAAAGAAGGCGTCAAACTACTGAACACGATACAGGACGTGTATCTCGACGAGTCGATTACGGTGGCGTAACGCTGCCCGATGCCGGGACGGAAGATACGATCTTGGGCGTCTCTTGCAAACGTGGATCTTATGACAATGGGGATAATCGGACGGTTATTCAGACGATCGCGCGATACATAGATCTTTCTCCTGAAGACGCAGCCGGGGACGAGCCAGTGCCGGGCAGGGATTGACTCATACCTGAGGAGCACGAGGCGTGGGACGACCTGTAAAGGGCCAGCAAGAGACGTCGCACCATGAACCAAATACCTTGCGGAACATCTCAGGTCGGCTGTGCGGTCACCGCAACCGACAATCGCCCACTAGTCGAAGTTGAGAAAGGGGCGATCTTAAATTCATGTCTCAACGACATACGACACTCATTGAACGCAAGCTCGTTGCATCCGTATTCGGACGAATCGACTCAAGCGGCCCGTTTGATGGGGTATCTCGCCTACGAATCCGGCGCTGCGTCAGAAGGTGTCAAACCGATCGGTTCCGATTCGATGGGTCTGCCAGCGGCGCGGTTCGCCGGCTGGGGTACCACGGACGATGGCGAATCGAGTTACGCCACGTACTTAGGAAAGGGCTCATCGCGCAGGCTAAAGCCTGCGGCTCGGGGGGAAGACGCGGATACTCATCTCGATCGGAGCGCCAAGATACGCAGTTCGCCGCCGATTCCGAACATGTCGCGCGAGGACTATCTCCGCAAGGTTCAGCGCATCAAACGCTACATCGCCGCCGGTGATGTGTATCAAGTCAACCTCACCATGCGCTTCGCCGTGAACACGACAGCCCAACCCTACGAAATCTATCAGCGTCTTTGCGATATCAACCCGGCGTCTCACGCGGCGTTTCTGCACTACGACGACTTCGCCATCATCTCCGCGTCACCGGAACTGTTCCTCGATCTTCGCGATGGGCACGTCATTACCCGCCCCATAAAAGGAACCCGACCGCGCACCGGAGAGCCGAGCAGAGACGCGGTGGCGCGACGCGAGCTCGAAACGAGTGAGAAGGAACGGGCCGAGCTGAATATGATTGTAGACTTGATACGGAACGATCTTGGTCGGGTTTGCGAATACGGCACCGTTCGCGTGACCGATCCCGGCAGTATCGAAGAACTTCCCACCGTGTTCCACCGCGTGGCCACGATCGAGGGTCGCCTCGCCGAGGGTAAGACGAACCTGGACCTGCTTGCCGCGACGTTCCCCGGCGGTTCGATCACCGGCGCACCGAAGATCCGCGCCATGCAGATTATTCGCGAGCTCGAGCCCACGCCGCGCGGCGTGTACTGCGGTTCGATCGGTTGGATCGGGCTGGACGGTTCGATGAGTATGAACATCGCCATACGCACGATGGTGCAGGTGCGCGATACCGTGTACGTTTATGCAGGCGGCGGGATCGTAGCCGACAGTGACCCGGAGCAGGAATACGAGGAGACCTTGCTCAAGGCGTCGGCCATGTTTCGGGCGCTGGGGTGCGATGTGGTTCAGGTGTGACGTTTGCGGTCTTGAACCCGCGCTCTTGTCCCGGACAACGTCAAAGAGGGAGCGGGTTCACCGTCCCGAACCCGGGCGACGACTGTCAACCGTGAAGGTGGAGTGTCGAATCCCATTGTCTTCGACCGGATCATGCTCTTGTTCCGGGACGCGGTTGAATCACTGTTTCGTCTGTACAACAAGCCGATTCGGCGGCACGAAAGATAGGAAGCCGCTCTAATGATGACACGATCATGACCCCCATCATCTACATCAACGGATCGTACTTGCCCGAACCGGAAGCGATGATCGGCGTCGACGACAGCGGCTGGATGCACGGCGCGGGGTTGTTCGAGACCATGCGCGCCGAGCGCGGGCGCGTGTTCCGTTTCGCGCAGCACATCGAGCGCCTTCGCCGCTCGGCGGAGGTGATCCTCCACCCGATCGAGCGAGGCGCCCTGCCGGATGAGTCGGTCGTGGAAGAACTGCTCAAGCGCAACGACGTGTCGACAGCCCGACTGCGCCTCACCGTTTCAGCCGGCTCGATGCGCCACGCGCGCGACGACGATCAGCCCGCGCTCACCGTATGCCTGACCGTCTCACCGCTCACGAACTATCCACCGTCCATGTATGAACAGGGCGTACAGGTGGTGATCTGCCCGCACCGCGTTTCGCCAAGCGATCCGATTGCCGGGCACAAGACCACGTCATATCTTCCGCGCCTGATCGGGCTTCGTGCGGCCCGGCAAGCCTCGTGTTTCGAAGCGCTATGGTTCACGACGAACAACAACCTGGCAGAGGGTTGCCTTAGCAACGTGTTTGTCGTAACCAAGGACGTGCTGCGCACCCCGCCGATCACAACGCCGGTCCTGCCCGGCATTGCGCGCGGTGTCGTGCTCCAACTCGCCAGGGAGTCGGAGATGGAAACGCGTGAGGAGCCGCTGACGGTCGACGACCTGCTCGACGCCGACGAGGTGTTCCTCACCAACGCCATCATGCAGCTCATGCCGGTCGTGCGCGTCGAGAAACACGATATCGACCATGGTCGCGTGGGTGACGTATCCAAGAAACTACGCAGCGCGTTCCGGGATCGCGTTCGCACGGAGTGTCAACCGAAGGCGTGATCCTCCAGGCCGCTTGTTTCTCAAGGAAAGTCGCCTGTTGTCAGAAGGTCGTTCCTGCGCCGACGGCGCAAGGTTGAGACGGCGGTGTAAGCGCTCTCAACGGTTCGACCGTCGTGCTCGGTATCTTGACCGGACAGCGCTTCACGGTTCAAGTAATCGGTTTGACCCCTGAGCTACGATCCGACGGCCCGTGCAAGCCGACGTGGGCCATAGAACGGATCGACGTCTTGTGCGTGTGTTCGATGGTCGACATCAACAAAACCAAGAGCAAACGGTCCCCGCGGAGGCGCGCGAGCGCGAGCACGGTGGCTGACTTCGTATCCGCTATGGAGTCGATCGCCCCCGTCGGGCTTGCGCAGTCGTGGGACAACGTCGGATTGTTGGCCGGTGATCCGGCGGCTGCGCTGCGACGGGTGTTGTTGTGTATCGATCTAACCCGAAACGTTGTTGACGAGGCCATCAAGACAAGGGTCGACGTGGTCATGGCCTACCACCCACCGATTTTCAATCCGATCGCCTCGCTGCGCGCCGATAGCACCGCCACGGATGCCGCCGTCTTTCGCTGCATCGCCAACGGCATCGCCGTCTACAGCACGCACACCGCCCTCGACGCCGCAACGGGGGGAACGAACGACACGATCGCGTCGCTTTGCGGTATCGATCAAACCGAACCACTTGAGTACGTCGACGATCCACACAGCGCGCCCGCGCCCGATAGAACCGATGGGACAGGCACCGCCCACGAACACGAGACGGGCGCGCCGGGCAGCGCGAACCACTACAAACTCGTCACCTTCGTGCCCGCCGCCGAAGCGGACGACGTAGCCAACGCCCTGTTTCGCGCCGGCGCGGGACACATCGGCCACTACGCGCGGTGCAGCTACCGGGTCGAAGGGGTGGGTACGTTTTTCGGCGGCAGGGCATCCAACCCGACGATCGGTGAGAAAGGCCGGATGGAGTTCGTGAACGAAATCCGTCTTGAAACGGTCGTGCCCGCGTCCTGCCTGCCTGCCGTCATTTCGGCCCTGCGTAACACCCATTCCTACGACGAGCCCGCCTTCGACATCTACCCGCTCGCGCCACGACCCGTGCGCGGCATCGGTCGAATCGGTGCCCTGCCCAAGGCGATCGCGCTTGAGACGCTTGCCAAAAAACTCAGACGGGTCACGGGCGCGAATAGCGTGCACATCGTTGGCGCACGCGGGACCATGCTCGATCGCGCGAGCATCGTTGTCGGTGCGGCGGGCCAACTGCCGTTCAAGCTGAAACTCACCGAACGCGACGTCATCATCACCGGCGAAATCCGCCACCACGACGCCCTGACCATCCGCCGTTTCGGCTGCAGTGCGATTGCCCTGGGTCACTGGGCGAGCGAGCGCCCGGTGCTGCAACCGCTGGCTGCACGACTCGCCGGCTGTTGTCCTTCGGTACGCGTTCTCGTCAGTGAAGCCGACGTCGATCCGTTTTCCGTGCCGTAGCGTGGCACGGAACAAGATGCGGCGCACGCCCTATAACGTTGCGTCCCATATTTTTTCATTGAATTGACGAGTGACGGTCTGATATAGTGGATGTGTGCGCTATACACAGATAGCTTTTGCGTTTTCGTGGTCCTTGCTGACGTTGTGCCCGGGGTGTGGCGTATCGGGTAGGGCACCGGTCGGGGATCGCAATCCACTCGTGGATGAAAACGCAAGCGACGGCGGATCAACCGGGCAACAGGTCGTCATACCGGTCTCGAACGACAGCAACGTCATCAACGCACCCAACGGTGATGCCAACGCTGACATCGACGGTATCGTTGATGACTTCTTCTCTATCGACTCTACCGAT
>CAZWWW010000011.1:0-16852 GCA_964637715.1 uncultured Phycisphaeraceae bacterium
ACCGGCGTCGAAACCCGGAAGTGTTCGCCGATGACGTACCGGATCGGGCGTCGATCGTACGCGGAGTCAAAGCGGAAACGGAAGCGCGGGTTGAGCCGGATTGCCCGGATCGCGCGGATAGCCCGGGCAGCGCGGATAGGACGACCGGTGCGTCCGCATCGTTGGACAACCCTTCGACTCAGGAGCGCGATGCATGAAACAGGGAACGCTCTATGCCGCGCGACTGAAAAAGGCCTTTGCCCGGGTCGTGCAATCCAACCCCGCGCCGAAAATACCCGAACCGGACGATCCGATGCGCCGTTTGGCGCTAGGCATTTTGGGTGTGCAAGACGGGGAGGCGGCGGCGGCTAGAGCGCTTGATCGGTTGTTTACCGTTGTCGTGGACTGGAATGACATACGCGTTTCCACGGCGGCGGAAGCTCATGCGGCCATCGGCGACGCATTGTCCGACGGGCGCGCGCCCTGCATGCGTCTGAGGACTGCGCTTCAATCCGTTTTCGATAGCGTGAATCTTCTATCGCTGGATCATCTCAAGAAGATGGGGCGGCGGGATGCCCGTCAATACCTCGAATCGTTAGACGGAGTCGACGAGTTTGCCGCAGCCGGTGTGGTATTGTGGAGCCTGGGCGGGCACGCCACTCCGGTGGATGATCGACTGCTGGGGTCGCTTCGCGCTGCGAAGCTGGTCCATCCCGAGGCGACGCGCGCGGAGGTTCAGGCGTTTTTGGAGCGACACATCAGCGCAGCGGATGCAAAAAAGTTTTGTTTGTTGATGCGTCATTTTACGGCACCGAAAAAGACAACAAAAAAAGCAGTGAAGAAGGGCAAGCGTAGTCCCGCGGGGCGAAAGAAAGCAGCAACCCGCGGCGCGGCGGTGCGGACATCGCGTAGCGGCAAGCGTATAACCAAGAAAAGGTAGTAGCGCGTTTCCTGATTGGTGCGACGGTCGTGGGCGTTGCGGCAACGTTTTAGGTCGTGGGTGGCATGGGCAAACTTGTTTGCCCGTGACTGCCCCTCAGCAACACGGGCAAGCTGATGCTTGCCCATGCCACCCATCGAATCACGTGTGGCAGAGTACCAGGCTGATAGGTTGATTGAGGCGGGTTCGATCTTATGCGCGTTGGGTTTTCAAAGAAACCGGTTGGCGTTCGTGGTTGGATTCGGCTGTCAGCGGCGTCGGCGTTGAGCGTTTGTTTGCTGGGGTGTGCCGCAACAGGCGGCTCGTCGGGCGCGGTGGGTGCGTCTCGATCGAACGGGGAGCGGCTGGCGGCGGACGTGGATCCGCAACGGGCCTTTCTTTCGCTGAGCGAGATTGTTCCCGACGCCGCGCCGCCGTCGCCGAACGCAGCCGTGCCGCCCCTCTCGGAGCGAGCGGCGGCGCAACTGGCGCGGGCGCGATCCCTGGTAGCCGAGCAACGATTCACTGAAGCGACGATCGCGCTGGATCGTGCGCTGCGCTTCGATCCGAAACACCCGGCTGTACACGCGGCGCTCGCTTCGTTGCACTGGGATTTGGGTAACATCGAGCGTGCCCGAACCCACGCCGAGCAGGCCGTATCCGGTAACCCCGACGAGGCGGAGGCGCACTACATACTCGGTCGCATCGCGTTATCATGCGGCGAATACGACGCCGCCATTCGCGCGCTGCGGCGGGCTCAATTATGCAGCGACATTCAGGCTGCACCGATGTTGGCCGTCCGTACCGACTTCCATCTCGCAGCGGCGCTCGCCGAGGCGGGTTATCTGGAGGCAGCCATCGCGTCGTACCGCAGGGTCGTGGAGCGGTCGGAATCGGCCGATCACGCGACGAAGGACGCTGCATCTTTTCGTACGGAGCGTCGATCGGCCCGAACCGCGATGGCTACGCTGTACGACAAGCTCGGACGGTTTTCGCAGGCCGCCGATGCGCTCGCGCCGGTTGCCGGCGCGTTTGCGTCCGATCCATCCACAACAATGCGGTATGTACGTTTGTTGATTAAAGCCAAGCGATTCGAGGCCGCCCTGAAGGTCGCCGACACGTTACCCGTGGATAACGACGAGGTGCTCGATCTGCTCGCCGACATACACAAGCGATCAGGTCATCCCGAGCGGATTATTGATGAGCTTCGTACGCGACTGCGCGCTGCGCCCGGATCGGCGCGGTTGGCGGGGCGCCTCGCGGATGAGCTGGAAGCGGCGGGTCGGTCGGATGAAGCGCGGGGTGTTCTCCTGTCGTTTCTGGATCGGAAACCCGACGCCCATGGGGTGCGCTTGAAGCTCATCGCCGGTCTTATTGATGCGGCTCGTTGGAATGAGGTATTGACCCAAGCCGCTGCGGGTGTCACGCGCCCTGGTGCACCGCTGGATGACTACGACCGTGTTGCGGAGCGGTTGGCGTCTATTCCTACTGCCGTTGAGGCGTTGCTGGATAATCCCGCCGGCGGCGAGACCGGAGGCGCCGGGCGTCTCTATTTGTTGGGTTTGCTCGCGCGCCGGGCGGACCGTTCGGCGTTGGCGGAACGGTTCTTGAGCGACGCCCTTGCACAAGATGACGCGTTTGTCGCGGCGCGCGCGACGCTGGGTGAGATGTTTCTCTCGGCGCTGCGGTTCAACGATGCGATCCGGGTTGCGTCGCGTGGAAAGGATGAGGTGCCGGACAATGCGCGACTGGCGTTCATTCTGGGTCGTGCGTATGCACAGCTCGATGATAGCGAACGGGCCGAGCTCAATCTGCGGGCGGTGACCCAATTGGATCGGGAAAACCTTGACGCCATGCTCGCCCTGGCCGAGGTCTACCGGCGGTCGGGCCGGTCGAACCTGGCGCGGCGTCAATTGCAGGTATTGATCGAGCAAGCCCCGTCGTTTGATGCCGCGCGCGAGGCCCTCGCGGTGATCTTTATGAAAGAGGGCAAGTTCGACGAGGCCTTCGCCCAGGTGCGCGAGATGAAGCGGTATACGAAAAGTCTGCTGGTCAAAGCGAGGTGCGATACGCTGCTTGATCCCGAGCTGCGGCGCGACAGCGCGGCGAGGCGGGCGGCGCTGCAGCGGGCGATCGACGCCTACGGCGGTGACGCGGTGACCTGGATCGCCGTGGCGGAGACGTATGACGAGTTTGAACCGGCGCCGCGCCGCAAGGCCTACCTTCACGCCCTGGAGCAGGATCCAAACAACGAAGACGCGATGTGGGGTCTTGTGGACGCGGAGCAACGCCTGCTTTTGTTCGAGGATGCAGCCGGTCATCTTGAAGAACTCCTGCGGCACCGCCCGAACCGCGACGTGTGGCGCTTGGCGCTGTTGGATGCCTATTCCGTGCTGGGCCGGGATGAGGCGATTCTGGAAGCGACGCGGGCACAGGAAGATCGACCGAACGTCAAAGGTGCCCACCGTCGCGAATACCGTTCGCGCCTGATCAAAGCGCTCCGTCGTCTCGGGCGCGACGATGAGATTCTTACGACGCTCGAAGGGTGGGTCGCCAAGGACCCCGATACCGCCACGTGGGCTTTGTGGCTGGCGGATGAGTACCTGATGCGGAAGAAGCCGGACCGTGCGGTGGCGATCTATCGACGCGCGTATGAGGATCAGCCGCAGGAATGGGGTGCGGTGGCGAGTCTCGCCGACGCGCTCGTGAAGGCCGGGCGGGCCGATCGCGCGGCGCAGTACGTACTCGATCGGATGAATGACGATCCGGAGAGCGATCAGGGAACCTGGATGCTGGCCGGTGTGATGAGTGATTCGGGAGAGGACCGGGCGGCTATCGAGTTGATCCAAAACAGACTCCAACGGACGCGCAACCGCGAAGCGTTTCAGGATTTGCTTATTGGTCGGTACCGAAGGACGAACCGCTTCGATGCGGCGATCGAATTGATCGAATCGCTGATGGACGAGGTGGTTTCGATGATGCACCGCGTCGGTCGCGGCAGACCGGTGTTGGGGAATCTAGAAGCAGACGCAGACGTGGCGCTGAGGCCCAACGAACCCTTCAACGCTGAATCCCTGGCGCGGCGGCTGGTGGCCCTGCGCCTGCAGTTGGGGCAGGCGTTGATCCTGGATAAACAATATCGGATTGCTGAGGAACGCGTGACCGATTGGCTGGAGGGGACGCGCGACACCGGGGAACGGGTGCGCCTACTTTGGTTGTTGGCCGGTTGCCAGCGCGAGCGCGGTAATCCCGATCAGGCAAACGATACGTTGCGGCGTGCGTTGTTGCTCCAGCCGGAGAACGTGTCGTTCAACAACGACGTCGCTTATACGCTGATTGATAAGGGGGTCGAACTCGATGACGCCGAGAAAATGATCCGGTTTGCCGTGTGGCGGGCGCCGGAGCAACCCGCCTATCTCGACACATACGGCTGGCTGTTGTACAAGCAGCGGAAGTACGCGGACGCATTGAAGTGGACGCAACGTGCGCTGCGCAACCAGCGTGAACCGGATGCGGTGATCCTGGATCATCTGGGTGACATTGCGTGGCAGGCGGGGGCGCAGGCTGAGGCGGTCACCTATTGGGAGCGGGCGGTCGAACGGGTGAAGGCGCTTGATCCGGATAGACCGCGAACCGCCGACGAACAACGCGTACGCGAACAGACAGCCGGCAAGATCAAGGCGGTTCGTTCCGGCGCGACGCCGCACGTTGCGCCGCTGGGTAAATCGGACGACGATGGGAACGAAGGCGGTAAAGAGGAAACCAAAGCCGCGGTTGGTACGAAACTGTAGCGATCGAACACCGGGCTAGAGCAAGCTCTCTTTTTGTGTAGCGGTCGAACCACTGTTTCATCCGGTGGTTCGGTTTAACCGGGCGATACACAATAACGGAGAATGCTATAACGTTGGGAGCAGGTGCATGTCAGGACATTCGAAGTGGTCGACCATCAAGCACAAAAAGGCCGCGCTCGACGCCAAGCGGGGAAAGCTGTGGAGCAAGGTCTCCCGCGCGGTGACGATGGCCGCCAAAGCGGGCGGGGGGAACGTAGATGATAACCCGCGTCTGCGTCTGGCGATTGACAAAGCCAAGGGCGCGAACATGCCCAAAGATACGATCGAAAAAGCGATCAAGAAAGGTACGGGTGAGCTGGAGGGCGAAAGCTACGAGGACGTTATCTACGAAGGCTATGGTCCGGGCGGTGTGGCGGTTATGGCCAAGGGCGTGACGGATAAGCGGGCGCGAACCGGTGCGGAAATCAAGAAGCTGTTCGAGCGCTCCGGCGGCAACCTCGGCGCGCCGAACTGTGTGGCTTTTCAATTCCAACAGAAGGGGGTTATCGTCATCCCGAGCGAAAACTGCTCCGAGGATCAGATCATGGAGATCGCCCTCGAAGCCGGGGCGGAGGATGTTTCCAGCAGCGAGTTGATCCACGAAGTTACGACGACGCCCGATACGTTCGAGGCCGTCAAGAAAGCGGTTGAGGACGCCGGTATTGAGATGTCATCCGCCGACTTAAGCATGGTGGCCATGAATACGATCTCGCTGGATGTCGCCACCGCGCGCAAGACAATGCGTCTGATCGATGCGTTGGAGGAGCACGACGACATCGACGACGTCTATTCCAACATCGACCTATCCGACGAGGTGATTGCGGAATTGTCCAAGGATGCGTAATGCGCCGGTGTGGGCGGGCGGCGCGTGTCGTGCGGTTTGATCGGCTCAGGCATCGACCAAAGAGCGCGGAGATGTCGAGGGTGATGCGCCGTGGTTGTTGTTCGGGTCCGAGCCGACACCAAACGTTTCGGTGGCGTTAATCCCGGCTTGTTCGATCATCTGCACAAGGCGTACGTCCCAGGTATGGTCACGGCAAAGCCGGGTGTGCGCTGCCTGGGCCATCGCCGCTCGCCGGTTCGGATCATCCAGCAGCGAGGTGATCGTATCCAGCGCTTCACGCGGCGTTTCAAACGTGGCCACTTCCACACCGGGTGCGAAGCAGGCTTCGAGACCGCTTCGCATGATGTGAACCATGGGCACGCGGCAGGCGGCTATCTGAAACGGTTTGTGGGCTATACCTTCTTCATCGTTTGCCTGCGAGATGTTGATCGCCACGCGCCCCCGCGCATAGACCCGCGGCTGATCCTCGTGTTCAACCCAACCACCGCCGCCGATTCCCACGCCGGACCAGTCGCTCCCGAATACGCCGACCTTGAGGTGTTTTGAGAGATAGCGAAGCACGAAGGTTCGCTGCCACCGCCCGAAGGTCCACATCGCCTCCAGCGCATCGAAATAGACCCGGTAGTTCGCCCGCAACCAGCACGTCGCCCTGGGGTACTGTGGTTCGAGCGCTTGAAAAACGCGAAATGATCCGGTGAGCGGGTCGCACTTGCGCCGCTCGATCCACGAATGCCCGAATGCTTCCAGCTCGGCGGAGAACCCGCGCGGCGATTCCTTATCCCAGATAGCCCGTAGTTTTTGATCAACCTTTTGCGCTACGATATCGTTGATCGCCTCCTGATCCGGTGTGTCGTCGTCGAGAAAGCGAACCAGTCTTTCATCAAGCGCCGGTGGAGAGCCGATCACAGCCACCACGTCGAATTCAGGTTGTACGCCCTCCGCCGGTCTCAGACGGGCGGGATCCTCCGCGACGGGCATCCCATGACAGTTCGGCCAACCTGCGATATGGCTAAGCTCGTCCGCCGCCAGCGTGCTTTTGAGAAAGTGATGGTGATTCGGCGAACGAAGGGCGGTCTGTATTCCAGGGGCGAGCGCTGCTTTTTCGGATGCCCACTGCGGATGGTCGGACCACCACATCAAATGGGGGATGCCGACCTGCTCGAAAAAGGGGCGAACCGCACCGGTCGGGTCCGTAGCAGCCGGCCATTCGTTCAGCCCGTTCATCGTGTAGCCGATGGCCGCGCGGACGCGTTTTTCCCGAAGCGCGCGGGCGAACCCAGCGGCGTCTGATCGGCGTCCGGATCGGAGCACGTCCCACACGGGTCCGAGTTCGACCACTTCGGTGCGCAAGCCGATCCGCTCCGCCCCCGCGATCATGCCGAGCAGCCAGTGTCGGCTCATCCGACCCGGGTTGAGCAGAACCAGCAGCGCGCCCGATTCGTTTGATGTCGGGCAACCGGGCGGGGCTTTGATTTTTGTAAGGGCCATGAATGGTTCCCATGTTCCAAATGTATGGCGTCAGAGGCATGTATCGGAGGGTGGGCCCTCCAGGGATGAATCGCACCGAGGCGTGTGGGCTTGATCCGCGTTGCGGGTAGGGCATCCCGACCGTATAAAAGCGGCATGGACGCGATACAAACAACCATAAAACACCTTGGTGAGCAGGTGGACAAGACGGTCACCCTTAAGGGCTGGGTCTACAACACCCGCGCCAGCGGGAAGATCGCCTTTGTGATTGTGCGCGACGGCACCGGGCTGTGTCAGTGCGTCGTGGAAAAGAACGACGCAACCGCGGCGTTCTACGACGAGGTCAAGCGGCTGACGCAGGAGTCCTCGCTGGAAATCACCGGGGTCGTCAGGAGAGAGGAACGATCGGTTGGTGGCTATGAGCTGCGCGTGAGCCGGATGCATGTGGAGCAGGCCGCCCGGGACTACCCCATTACCCCCAAACCGCACGGCATCGAGTTCCTCATGAAGCACCGGCACCTCTGGTTTCGCTCCAAGCGACCCTGGCACGTGCTGCGCATTCGGTCGACGGTGATCGACGAGATCCGCCGCTTCTACAACGACCGGGGGTATGTCCTGATCGACACGCCGATTTTCGCGCCCGCGGCGGGGGAGGGTGCCCAGACGCTCTTTAAGGTTGACTATTTCGGCGATGAGGTCTATCTGGCGCAGACGGGACAGCTTTACCTTGAAGCGGCGTGCATGGCCCATCGAAACGTCTACTGTTTCGGGCCGACTTTCCGGGCGGAAAAGAGCAAAACGCGCCGGCACCTTACCGAGTTCTGGATGGTTGAACCGGAGTTGGCGTACGCGAGTCTGAATGACGTCATCGACGTGGCCGAGGCGTTTATTTGTTCGATTGTTGGGCGCGTGCTTAAGGATCACCGTGATGAACTCATTGAGCTGGGTCGAAACATTGACGACCTTCAAGCTATCGTCAGTCCGTTTCATCGGCTGACCTATTCGGAAGCGGCGGAACTGCTTCGCGGTGCGCGGGCGAAGGAGCTCTTGGAGCGCGATCTTGCAGACAACGAGCGCCGTCTTTCGGAATTGAACGGCAAGATCGAAGAATTGGAGGCGGTGGCAAAGTCCAATGTCAAGCAGTGGCAGAAGGATAAGGCCGCGGCGGAAGTCATTGAACTTCGGGAGGAGCGCTCCGAAACGCAGGCGTACATCAAAAACATTCCTCACCACATGGAATTGGCGGCCAACTTTGAGTGGGGTAGAGACCTCGGCGGGTCGGACGAAACGATCATTTCCCGTCTGCATCAGCGCCCGGTGTTCGTCACGCATTATCCCAAGAGTTGCAAGGCCTTTTACATGCGTGAAGATCGCGACGATGACCGCGTCGTGGAGAACTTCGATCTGCTCGCGCCGCAGGGGTTCGGCGAGATCATTGGGGGCTCGGCGCGGGAGGAAGACTACGACAGACTGCTGGCGCGTATGCAACAGGAGCACCTGCCGCAACATGAATACGAATGGTATCTAGACCTGCGCCGTTACGGTAGCGTGCCCCACGGGGGGTTTGGTCTGGGCGTCGAGCGCACCGTAGCCTGGCTCTGCGGGCTTAAGCACATTCGCGAGACGATCCCCTACCCGCGCATGATGGGGAAGTTTTATCCGTAAGGTTTACTCGTCTTGAAATCGTACACGGGCGCCGTCAGAACATATCCGACATCCACGGTGCGGGTCCGGCGAAGATGAGGGCAGCCGTGTCGAGCACTTCATTGGACGGCGGTTGTTTCGTGTCGATGTATCCGGTTACCAAGAGTTCGCGCGCGGAGAGGTGTCCGGTATACAACGGCGCAAGACCCCGCACGTCAATGCTCAAATCACCGCGACCGCCCGACTCGACCGTGGCGATCCCCCCGGCGACGGTCACGATGAAGCGCCCGTTGTTTTCGGGGATAACGTCGTCGCGTACGTCAAGATGCAGGGTTGCGTTGAGACAGGCGGGGTAGCCCCGGGATTCAAGGGCGGTCGGCACGTCGTTGATGCGGACCATCCAGTCGATCGGGTCTTCGATCTGGAACATGTTTTCGTCGAGCGCGTACATCAGCGGATCGGCTGGAGCCCCATTCCAAATGACGCTGCCGGCCATCGAGCGATGATCGGCGAGCAACGTCCAGAGTCGCCGGGCCGCACCGGGCGTGGTGGCTACGAAGTCCTGTAGTTCGATGGTGTTGTCGTGCGGAATCTGCCCCGGTGTGTTGTGGTTAACGAGATAACCCTCGGCGGTTCCGTTGCGTGAGACGAGATACCCGCTCGTCGGTTTCATCCACGGCGGCGGATCGAGGATACGATCCCACACCCAGCGGCTGCGCTCGAGGTTGCCGGCTGTACGGCGGGCGCGCTCGCGGTGGAGCCCTTCGAGCGTTTCGCGGTCGGCGTCTTCGATAGGGCGAACGTCTAGTGTGCGATCGCGCAGGTCAATCATGTGGGTTCGTACTCTGTAACGTCGGCGAACACCGGCTTTTTCAAAACCCGCCCGGCGGTATACTTCCTGTGTAGCGGGATAAAGCGTTGCGATGGGTTGGTTGTTGTCGCGCATTTCGCGAAGAACGGAGCGCATCAAAGTTGACGCAACACCGGCTGCCCGATACTCGGGGGCGACCGCCACGGAGCGAACCCCGCCCATCGCAACGACCTTGCCGCCAAACCACTGCCCCAAAGGTTGGACGGTCAGTCCGCCGACTATTTTCCCGTCGATCCGCGCGACGCGGGCATGCTCAACGCCTTCGCGCTGAAGCCAGGCATCCATATCCACGCCGGTGTAAAAAAGGGCGTGACTTACGAGGCGGGTGAATGACTTGGCCTCGGCGTCATTACAAACCTTGCCGATTTCGATCCGTAGACGATTGCGCGGGTCACTCATCATTTCGCGTTTCCGATCTATGGAGTAGGGCGTGGCGGCATCTCGTTTCAAGCACTGAAAGAAAAAGCGCTACTACCAGGCAGCGGGCGAAGCGCTATCTCTGGCGGCAGTGTTTCCCGAAACACAAGCCCACAATAAAAGAAAGCGCTAGAATACGCGAGTCGATGCGTTCGACGAACTGATTCGTGGTGCAGTGGACTAACGCGACGGGTTCGGCGGAACGCGACCGGTGTGCGTTGACGTGTGGGGTGTGAACGAATACGCTTGGATACAGGCAGGATTCGGTTGTCGAGTTGGGCGTCGGCAGTCCGAATGACAGCAACCCGCCCGAACCGCGAGGTGAATCGCGCCGGCTGTGAACCAACCATCGGTACGACACAATTGTGCTTTGTTCGGTATCTGGGGGCACGAAGAGGCCGCCTCTTTGACCCGGCTCGGTCTCTATGCGCTGCAGCATCGCGGTCAGGAGGCGGCCGGTATCGTCACCACAAACGGCGAGGTGCTGCTCCGCCACGCGCGGCTCGGGCTGGTCAATCGCGTGTTTGATGCGCGCGTTCTGGAATCCATCCGGGGGCGCGTCGCGATTGGTCACTGCCGCTATTCGACCACCGGATCATGTACGGACGCCAACGCCCAGCCGCTGCTCTTTTCATTTGCCGGCGGCCAGGTGGCGGTGGCGCACAATGGGAATCTGATCAACGCCGCCTTGTTACGGCGGAACTATGAAGACGTCGGGCACATCTTTCAGACCACCAGCGATACGGAAGTCATTATTCACCTGCTGGCTAAACCCGCGCACCAACACAAAAAGAATCCGCTCAATCACGTGCTGAATCATCTTCAGGGCGCCTACTCGCTGCTGATGTTGTTCCCCGATCGACTGATCGCCGTGCGCGACCCGCTCGGGTTCAAGCCGTTGTGTTTGGGGGTGACCAAGTGCGGCGCTCATGTGGTGGCCTCCGAGACCAAGGCGTTCGACATGATCGACGCCGAGTACGTGCGCGACGTCGAGCCGGGTGAGATCGTCACCATCAGCGATGACGGCGTGACCAGCCGGAGATTCGGCGGTGACACGCATGGTCAGGGTGCGGCGTGCATCTTTGAGCAGATCTATTTTTCCGATCCGGCCAGCCTCGTGTTCGGCGAAAGCGTGCATCTCGTGCGCGTGGCGATGGGGCAGCGGTTGGCGCAAGAAGCACCGGTTAAGGGGGACGTCGTGGTGCCGATTCCCACCGCGGGTCAGTGTGCTGCGGTCGGGTTCAGTCGGGAGAGCGGTATTCCTTATGGACGGGCGTTTACCACGAGCCATTACGCGGGCCGATCATTCATTCTGCCGGACCAATCGAGCCGCGACCTGGCGGTCAAAATGAAACTCAGCGTCATCAGCGAGGCGGTAAAAGGCAAGCGATTGATTGTCGTTGAGGATTCCGTGGTACGCGGTACGACGACGCGCGGCAAGATCGGCACCTTGCGAAAGGCCGGCGCCAAGGAGATCCATCTGCGCGTCGCCAGTCCGCCGATCCGTCACCCCTGTTATTTCGGGATCGATTTTCCCGACCAGAAAAAGCTCATCGCCCACACGCGGAGCGTCGACGAGATTCGTGACTTCCTCGGCGTTGATTCCCTTCATTACCTTTCGCACGAAGGGATGCTTTCCTGCGTGAAAATGAAGGCGGAGAAGTATTGTACGGCCTGTTTTTCAGGTGATTACCCGATGGACGTGACCGAACCGGTCGAGAAATTCGCCATGGAGCGCGGGCAACTCAAGATGTTTACCTGATGCGCGCCCTGGACCAATTCGGCTTGAGCTTGCTTCCAGGTGATTCGGTTCTTATCGATCCAGCACGTCGAACACGAACAAGGGCGTAACGTCGCTTAGCACATCGAGCTTCCACGCGGTGGCGAGGACTTTGTCCGCTGTCGCATCGCTGATGACACCCTTGGCCATCCGCTTGAACTTGGCCACCACTTCCTCGTCGGTCATAGGGTTCTCCGCGTGGCCCCGCGGGAAGTCCACGCGTTGGTTGACGGTTGTGCCGTCGCGGCAGGTGATGGTCACGTCGTTCGGGATGCCCTTGGGGTAGCCTTTGTTGAGTTCCGCGTCTTCCACGATCTTTGTTTTGTCGATCAGATCGAGCAGTTTCGGATCGCCCAGGCGTTGGTTGTCGAACGTGGCGAGGGTGACGTCGCCGTCCACCAGCGCGGCGGCACAACAATAGAACATGGAGTGATCGGCGGTTTCACGGGAGGTGGGTCGCAGTTTCTCAGGTTCCGAGCCGATGATGCTCACCGCCGCCTCGAAACTCTTAATGAGGATACTGGTAATCTCTTTGCCTTGAAGCTTCGGTCGCAGTTGCAGGCAGGCGTCGATGGCGGACTGCGAATGGTATTCCGCAGGCCAGAACTTGATGTAGGTTTTATCGATCATAAAATCGCCGTCGGTACCAAGCACGAGCTCCGCCAATCCGCGGAGACTAAGCTGGTTTATGAGTCCTTTGGGACCCTCGAAGATTTCGTGGGGACCCGTAAGCCCGCGCCGCGCGAGGTCAGCCGCGAAGACGCCGTTGCGCGCCGCGTTGGCAAACGCACAGGCTTTCCAGTCGGATATCTGGCCGGTCCGGGTTTGGCGCGTTGTAATGTTGCAGACGCCGGCCAATCCCAGGGCCTGCTCCATCTGCTCGACGGATAACCCCCACAGTTTCGCGGCGAGCAGCGCTGTCGACAACGCCCCATAGGTGACGTGATCCCACCCGCCCGCGCGCAGACTGGCAGCATCACACAGGCGACACTGAATCTCATAACCAATGACTGTCGCAAGGATCAAATCCTTACCCGTCTTGTTTGCGTTCTGCGTAACGGCCACGGCTGCGGCGATGTTGTCCGATGGGTGCGCGGGTTCCTTGCTGAGGTAGGTGTCATTATAGTCGAGGTAGCGCGTCATGGTGCCGTTGGCGAACGTGGCCAGGTCGGCTGTGGTGTTGTGATTCGTGCCCCACACCGTTGCGGCCGGCGGTGGATCGTTAACCGCCATGGCTTTGGCGCGTACCACCTGTGCCGGATGCGCGTGATAGGCACCGAGCGTGGTGGCCAGCGAATCAATGACCCGCCGCTTGACTTCATGGGTTGTCTTGTCCGGCAGGTCTTCGTAGTTCAGTCCGTTCGTCCATTCCGATAGTTTTCTTGCGATGGTCATTGTTTTTCTTGTCGGGCGGGCAAGGCCCGCCGTGTCCTTGTGTGCTTTGAAATCTGTTCTAAGTGGGCGGTGCCCACCCTACTTTTTTCCCGTCGATGGCCGGTTCCATTTTCCCGGGATTACGCCTGTATGGATTCCAGAAGAATCTCCGCCACATCCAACTGCGGCACGTCTTCTCGTTCCTTCCCGGCGAGTCCGTCGGTCAGCATACGCTGGCAGAAGGGGCATGCGCTGGCCACGGCGTCGGGTTTGGTGTCCAGTAGTTGTTGCGTGCGAAGGTCGTTGACGCGCTGATCGCCCGATTCTTCCTCCTTGAACATCTGCGCCCCGCCCGCGCCGCAGCACATACCCCGATCGCGCGTTTCCGTCGGTTCGAGTACGGTCAGTCCGGGAATGCTCTTCAGTGCGTTCCGGGGGGCGTCGTAGACTTCATTATAGCGCCCTAAATAGCAAGAGTCGTGGTAGACCACTTTTTGATTGCGCGGCTTCACCGGTTTGAGTTTCCCCTCGGCGACGAGCTCCGCGAGAAAGGTCGTGTGGTGGATCACGTCGTAGGTGCCGCCGAAGTCGGGGTATTCATTCAACAGGGTATTGAAGCAGTGCGGGCATGATGTGACGATCTTTTTCTTTTGAGCGCCGTATTTTTTGAGCGTCTCCACGTTCGCCTGGGCAAGCATTTGATAGAGGTACTCATTCCCGGCCCGCCGCGCCGGGTCACCGGTGCATTGTTCTTCCTGGCCGAGGATGGCAAAATCAACATCGGCCAGTTGCAACAGTTTCGCAGTGGCCTGTGTCACTTTCTTGGCACGCTCGTCAAAGGAGGGCATACACCCAACCCAGAGAATAACCGGCGCATCCGGGTGCTCGGCGAGGGTTTTAACGTCCATTCCGTCCGTCCATCGGGCACGTTCGTCCGCGGGGAACCCCCACGGGTTCATACTCGATTCCAGACTGCGAAAGGCGCTCTGCAGTTCTTTGGGGAACTCGCCTCGCTCCTGCACCAGATAGCGCCGCATATCGACAATTTTATCCACATAAGTAATGAATACCGGACATTCCTGTTCGCACGCCCGGCAGGAGGTACACGCCCACAAGACTTCGGGATCGATAACGCCGTCCACGAGATCCTTGTTGTAATCCGCGGGTTCGTCTGCGGGCTGTGCCTCCTCCGCGCCATTTGCGGGGCCGCTCATTGCATGATGCCGTTTGGCGGCTGTGAGCGGTTTTTCGTGTTCGTAAAGAAAGTCGCGCAAATCGAGCGTTAAATGCTTCGGAGAAAGCTTTTTGCCGGTACGGGTGGCCGGGCAGTGGTCACTGCATCTTCCACATTCCGTACAGGTATAGAAATCGAGAATAGACTTCCAGCTAAACTGGTCAATGCGACGGATGCCGAGCGTTTCCTCACGTTCCAGCTTCCCTTCGATGTCTTCAATGGGCGGCAGGCGACCGGGCGGACGCAGTGACTGGGTGTATACATTCGGCAGCCCGGTAATAACATGAAAGTGCTTTGAATAGGGCAGAAGGTTGAGGAAGAGCAGCACGAACGACGAATGCGTCCAGAAACCTAGATGCTGCAACACGTGCACCGATTCTGTTGACAATCCCGCCAAGGCATATTGCACGACACCGCCGACGGGTTCCCAGATGTGGAATCCGGGGGTCGTGGCAGCGTTGGGCAGGTCGGGCGCCGCGCGCGCGGTCAAAACCATGGACGCACCGTCATACAACACGTCGGCCAGCATCATAACCAGAATGATGCCGAGAATGACAATACCCTCCGTGCTTAACGTCATGCGCGGTAGTCGTTTGATAACGCGGAAATAGACAAAGACCAGCGTTCCGAGGATCACCAGCACGACGAATATGTCTTTGAATAGGGAATAGATCTTCCCGAGCGGTTGATCCGGGCCGAATACGCCCATGTGGAACGAGTCGTCAAACCCGCGACCCCAAAGGATCAAGGTGCGCAGCAGCAATACAGCAAAGCCCGAAAAGATCAACATGTGCGCGATACCGGCCAATGGATACCGGCGCATGCGCATTTGCTTGAGACCATACCGCCACACCGCCCGAAGGCGCACGGCGGGTTGATCGAAACGGTTTTCACCCGCGCCTACGCGCAAAAGGTTCCAGCGCCGCCGTGCGGAATAGGCAAACAAGCCCCAGCCGGAGATCAACAGCAAAGACATGAACAGGGGACTCATGTACACCCGCTTTCGTGGGGCCAAGTATTCGGTTCGTTACGCACTGCGAAGAGATTCACCAATCATCGCAGGATCGCAGCGCACGACAGCCAATCGGCAACAGCGCCGCCTATCCGGTCCGCGCCGCCCGGCGGTTGCGATGGTGCGCCTACAGTGCCTTTTTCAGTTCTTCCGTCAACAGGGGTACCAGCTTGAACAGATCGCATTCACACCCGTAGGTTGCCACCTTGAAAATGGGGGCGTCCTTTTTTGTGTTGATGGCGACAATGACTTTGCTGCCGCGCATACCGGCCAGGTGTTGAATCGCGCCGTCAATCCCACACGCGATGTACAGCCTCGGGGTGACCACTTTTCCCGTCAGGCCCACCTGGCGTGCGTGGGGTTGATAACCGGCGTCGCAGGCGGCGCGCGACGCACCGACGGCGCCGTCCAATACCTTGGCAAGGTCGTAGATGATCTTGAAGTTCCCTTCCGATTTCAACGCCCGTCCGCCCGAGACGACGACGTCGCCTTCGGTTACGTCTTTGACGCCGGAGCTTGTTCCCACGACGTCCTTGACGGTCAGGCGATTGTCTGCGTCAGACAAGGTGACGTTCAGGGGCTCGACAGTGGCCCGCGCGTTGGGATCGGGTTCGCGCGCGGCGTAGGCGTTCGATCGAACGGTCGCGATTTGCAAGCGATTCCCAGCCAGACGGAACCGACCGGTGAACTTGCCGGCGTACATCGGTTTGGTGGCGATCAAATCTGCGCCGTCAAGCGTTAGCTCGGTGCAATCGATGGCAAGCCCGGCACGCCGCCGGGCTGCCACCCGAGCGGCCAGGTCGCGCCCCATGGACGACGTGGGGATCAACACGATGCGCGGTTGCCCCGCCTCGATCGCCGCACACAGCGCCGTCGCGTAGGCGGACGGTCGGTACAGCGACAGGTCCGCCTGGTCTGCGACATACACTTTTTTGGCACCGTACGATGCGATCGTGTCGGTCAGCCCGCCTACTTCATGGCCCACTACGCAGGCTTGAACGGAACCGCCGGCCTGACCGGCCAACTGCTCCGCAAGCGTCAGTAATTGGAACGACGCGGGCAAAATCTTACCGTTTCGTTGCTCAACAAAAACAAGAACGTTGTTGCTCATGATATTTCTATTACCGATTCAGAAATCCTCGACCACCGTGCCCTAGCGCTGTGCGCCCGCTGATTCACCATCAACGGTCATCGTTCGCCACCGGGCATCCAAAAAGGCGAGATACACGGTTCGCTTTCAGTCGCCCGCCGCCAGCCAAAGACCGGCGCATCACGACCTCTCAAAGCACCTTCGCTTCTTCTCTCAGCAGGCGCACCAATTCCCTGGCCATCTCCTCCGGTTCGCCTTCGATCATGGTGCAGGGTGGACGCGGTTGGGGTGCCTGCACGCTCATGAACTGCGCCGCGACCTGGTGCGAATCATCGAGACCCAGGTCGGCCTTGGTAAGTACGGTCACGGGCTTTTTCTTGGCCTTCATCAG
>CAZWWW010000012.1:0-16811 GCA_964637715.1 uncultured Phycisphaeraceae bacterium
CCTGCACGTTGAGCACGATGTCATCATCCGCAAGCCCCAGCGACGCGGCGGCTTCGGCCACACGATCGGTTCCGCTCGGGTGATCCGGACGGGTCAGGCACACCTCGCCGCCGAACGACCGTACCGCCTCAGCGATCCGGTCATCGTCCGTGGCTACGATCACCCGATCCAGCGCAGCGCAAGCGCGGACGGATTCATAGACGTGCTGAACGAGGTATTTGCCGGTATCGCGAAAGAGCGCTTTGCCGGGCAGGCGGGTCGAGCCGAAACGAGCGGGAATGATAGCGACAGCCGTCATGGACGGACTCCATCGTTACCATCGTGTCGCCGGTTATACTGCACGTGGCAAATATATCGCACCCGCCCTGCCGTGTCAAAACACGTCGCCTTATCTCCAGCGGCCGGGTGACCACCGGTCACCGTTTCACAGGGGTGCCGACTTGTTAAAAAGTTTCCAACAACCAGTTTGGACCCGGCCTCTTGCCGTTGCACACACAAGCTGCCCCCCCGCCGCGCTGTCTTTCAACAGGCGGCTACAGGTATTCCTCACCGAATTGTTCGCGCACGTTGTGTACCAACTCGCGCAGGCTCGGCGCGTCTCGTTTCTTGCAGATGAGCGTCACGTCGCGCGAATGCACGATGACCAGATCCTCCACACCCACCGTAGCGATCAGATGCCGTTCCTCCGAGACGACGATGTTACCTCGCGATCCCAGATGAATGGTTTGTGGGCAGGCGGTCACGTTGTCATCGCCATCCGCTTCCATAACCAACTCCATAGCGGGCCAGGAACCGACGTCCACCCAGTGGCAGTCCATCTCCACAACGATGACGTGCTTGGCGTGCTCCATGATGGCGAAGTCCACGCTGATCTTCATAAGCGGCGGGTACAATTCATCCATCTTGGATCGGCGGGCGTCGGCATTCGGGCTGGCGGCGATGGCTGTTACCGCGTCATGCGTCGCGGGCAATTGTTTTTTCAGTTCGCCAAGAATGGTCCGGACCTGCCAGGTGAACATACCGCTGTTCCAATAGAACTCGCCAGCCGACAGATATTGAACCGCCTTAGCGAACGTCGGTTTTTCCGTGAACTTCTCCACGTCGTACACGCCCGGGGCACGCTCAGCGCCGCGCTTGACGTATCCGTAGCTCGCGTCGGGCCGACTGGGACGGATGCCCATCGTCACCAGCGCGTCGGGGTTCTGCTCGGCCACCTCAAACGCACGTTCAACCGTCCGACAAAACCGATCAGCCGGCGTGATAATGTGATCCGCCGTGAACATGCCCACAACAGCCTCAGGGTCGCGGACGGCCAGCATCGCAGCAGACAAACCAACAGCCGCCGCCGTGTCGCGACCCTCCGGTTCGCCGATGAGGTTTTCAGAAGGAAGCTCGGGCAACTCCTGGGCGACGATGGCCAGGTGCGCCCGGTTGGTAATAACGTTTATCCGATCCAGCGGGAACACCGGGACGAGACGCTCAAACGACTGCCTCAACAAACTCTTGCCACCGAAAATTCTCAAGACCTGCTTGGGGTGTTTCTTTCTGCTCAGCGGCCACAATCGTGTGCCCGCACCACCGGCCATGATCACCGCATGTCGCATCGCTTGCCTCCCGTCTTGACAGAAGTGTTACCCGACATCGTGGAAGTCCACCCGCTGCAGGTCCGCGAATTCCAGCACGAACGACAGGCGCTCGCCCGATTCGAACATCACCGTCACATGCGTGCGCCGGGCACCGCGCTCGAGGGAAAGAATCTGACCAAGCCCGCGGTCGGGATGACGCACCAGCGTGCCGATCTCCCATTCGGCGACGTCTTGGGGCAACCGCCCGTTATTGGCGACGGTCCGGCGCTTGGTCCGGCGCGGTTTGTCCGACGTTAACGCGACGTCCTCGCTGGGCAGCTCATCCAGGTAGGGGCTGCGGATAGTTCGCTCGGTCAGGCCCCGCATCATGCGAAAGCGCGCGTGCGACAGCGTCAGGCGCTCCTTGGATCGGGTCATGCCGACGAAACAGAGTCGGCGCTCTTCTTCGTCGTCCTCCACCTCGCCGTTTCGGCGCATCGGCAGCAAGCCGTCCTCCAGCCCGATCATATACACCGCCCGAAACTCAAGGCCCTTCGCGGCGTGCAACGTCATCAGCGTCACGCGACCGCCCTCGTCACCCAACCCGTCGACGTCACTGATAAGCGCCGCGTGTTCGATCCAATCGATCAGCGTCGCATCGTCCTGCTGCCCCTCAAAAACCGCCGCCGCGTTGACCAGTTCGTCCAGATTACCACCGGCTGTTTCGTCCGCGCGGCGATCTTCCTTATAAAACGCCGAAAGACCGGAACGACTCATGACGAACTTCAACGCATCCGAGGGAGGTTGCTGGAGCGCGGGTGCCAGTGAGCGCAGCAGGGCGCCGAACGTGACGACTTTTCCCGCAGACCGGCCGATCGCATCGGGTAACGCCTCACCAACAATGACGTCGTAGAGACGGCAACCCCGGCGCTTTGCCTCGGCGACGAGCCGCTCGACGGTCGTGCCGCCGATACCGCGCGTGGGCGTGTTGATGATGCGCTTCAGGCTGACTTCGTCGGACGGGTTGACCAGGACGCGCAGGTAAGCGAGCACGTCTTTGATCTCTCGTCGGTTATAGAACGCCACCCCGCGCGCCACCTGATAGGCCACGCCTTCCTGGATGAAGGCTTCTTCCAGTGCGCGGCTTAACGAATTGACCCGATAGAATACGGCCATGTCGGCGGCTGATATCCCATCTCGCAGTGCGCTCTTCACATCCCGCGCAACGGATCGCGCCTCTTCGTCGCCGTCCTCCAGGGCCCACACGCGAATCTTCGGACCGTCGGGGTTCTCGGTCCACAGCGTCTTTTTCTTGCGTTGCAGGTTACCCGCGATGACCGCGTCGGCGGCGGCGAGCACCCGCTTGGTCGACCGGTAGTTCTGTTCAAGACGAATCACGGTTGCGTCGGGGAAATCGCGATCGAATGAAAGAATATTCTGGATGTCCGCCCCGCGCCACCCGTAGATCGATTGATCGGGGTCGCCGGTCACACAGAGATTCCCGTGCGCTTGAGCGATTGCCCGGGCGATGCGGTACTGAGCGGCGTTGGTGTCCTGATACTCGTCAACCAGCACGAAGCGGAAGCGGTCAGCCAGTTCCTCCCGCAACGAGGCGTCGCGCGTCAGCAGCAGCGCCATGCGCATCAACAAATCGTCGAAATCCAACCCGCCTTGCTCTCTAAGCAGCGCCTCATACGCGGCGTAAATCCGCGCATAGGCGCGCTCGCGCCAATCCGACGCGGCGGTGGCAAACACCTCGGCCGTCTCCATACGGTTCTTGGCGTTCGAGATCACATAGTCGGCGGCAGCCGGCTTGTAGTTCGTGGTCGACAGGTCACACCGTTCAATGGCCTGTTTAAGCAGCGTTCGGCGGTCGTCGCGATCCATGATCGTGAAATTGCGCGGCAGCCCCGCGCGATCGGCGTGTTGACGCAACAACCGCGCGCACAGGGAGTGGAAGGTACAGGCCACCACCCCGCGCGGTACCGACAGCGCCTTGATGCGTTCTTGCATCTCCTTGGCGGCTTTGTTCGTAAAGGTGATGGCGAGAATGTGGTAGGGAGCGGTTTCGGTTTGGGCAAGATAGGCGACGCGACGCGTAACGACGCGGGTCTTTCCACTACCCGGACCGGCCAGGATGAGCAACGCACCGTCCGTGTGCTGAACCGCGGCGGCTTGAGGCTCATTCAGCCCCTCCAACAAGGCGTTCGTGGTTCTTTGCGTCCGTGCATCCATACCCGATTGTATAAGCGCTTCCGGCGGCGCCGTCCACCGCGGCGATGCAGGTCCTGTTTGCGATTGACCGCGTGATGGAGGCGGCGGATTCTCCTGTGCGCCACACGCGTAGGCAAGAACACGTGATCGACAGGGCGGGCGGGTTATCTACAACGCCGGCTGTTATTGTTGATCGCCGTATCGCGTCGATCGGCCGCAATAAAGGGTGATTCGACCGCCACACAGAAAATGAACTTGCTCTAGCGGCGAAGGTTCCGCGTTTCTTCGCGCTCGATGCGATCCAGTTTCTTCTCGAACGCAGGAGTAAGCGGCAGGTTGTTACGCCGCGCGAACAACCGCACGTCACGCACGTCGATCACGCCGTCTCTGTTCACATCCGCTCGACGGGCGCCCGGTATCGAAAGACGAGCGGTCGGTATGCGCGACACCCCACGTCGCACGAGCGCCGAAAGTGTTGGCCGGGCGTTTCCACCGCGACCGCGCACGCGCCGACCGGTCAAAAGCAACGGGCATCCGTCCGGCGCATCCCCGAGCGAAAAGAAGTTCGATTGCACCGCGGTAAAATCGGCCAACCCCTGCAACCCATCGCCGGTAGCATCCGCCCCGGTGCTCAACGAAGCCCCGATGGCCTGATTCCAGTTGCCGGCGAGGATCGAAAAATCCGTTATGTCGACCAGATTGTCTTGTGCCACCGCACCGGCCTGGAAATCTCCTGTCTCCAGCAGCGCGGCACCGGTCATGTTGACCGTCGCAGCGCAAGAGGTGAACGTCAGAGGTGCCAGGCGGCGCAGCGTATGCCCTTCCTGTCCGGTGATCCACGCCGACGCGGCGTCTACACCCGTCAGGAGCGCGGAACCGAGACCCGCCGCATCAAAAGCGATCGTCGCCGTTCGAATGTCCGTACCGACTCCGCAATGCGTAATCACAAACGTGACGTCACGCGACACAGCCGCACCGAGCCCCTGCACTTCCACATTGACGGTTATCTGCCCGGCCGGTGCGTTGGTGCACACGCCGGCGCTGCAGGTGTCGGTTGTACACGGGTCGGCGTCGTCACAATCGGCGTTCACCAGGCAGGAAACACAAGCGTTAGTCGCCTCATCGCAAATCAGCGGGGTGGTGCATGGATTGCCGGTACCCGAACAGGTACCGGTTTGACAGGTATCCGTTGCGGTACAAAACAACCCGTCGTTGCAAACAGTACCGTCCGTTACCGCCGTTAACGTATTGCAATTGCCCTCCGGGCCCAGCGGATCGCACGAAGCCGTGTTACATTGATCTCCCGCCGTGCTGCAATCGGGCGGTGCCCCGGCGGCGCACACACCCGCCTGACACGTTTCACCTATGTTGCAAGGGTTCAGATCGTCGCAGGTCGTACCGTTCGCTTTGGGAACAAGGGTATCGCAGTTCCCCTCAGCGCCTAACGGATCGCAGGCGGCGTCGTTGCATTGATCGCCAAACCCCTGACAGCTTCTCGGAGCTCCGCCGCCGCACACACCCGCCGTACAAAACTCGCCGATGTTGCACACGTCGCCGTCGTTGCAGGTGGTCCCGTCCGTTACCGGAGTAAGGGTATTACAGTTTCCCTCCGGTCCAAACGGGTCACACGACGCCGTGTTGCACTGATCCCCTGCGCTCCCGCAAAAGGGCGGGGCACCGGCCGCGCACACCCCCGCCTGGCAGGTTTCGCCCACATTGCAAGGGTTAAGATCATCACAGGTTGTGCCGTCCGCCTTTGGAACAAGGGTATCACAATTCCCCTCAGCCCCTAACGGATCGCAGGCGGCGTCGTTGCATTGGTCCCCAAACCCCTGACAGCTTCTGGGCGCACCACCGCCACACACTCCCGCCGTACAAAACTCGCCGATGTTGCACACATTCCCATCGTTGCACGTCGTACCGTCCATCACCGGCGTCAGAATGTCGCAGTTCCCGTCCGCGCCCAGCGGATCACACGCCGCCGTGTTGCAAGCGCCGCCCGCCGTTGAACAATCCACCGGTCCCCCTGAAACGCACACGCCCGCGGAGCATGTATCATTGGCCGTACACGGGTCACCGTCGCTGCACGGCGCTGTATTGTTCGGGTTGGAACAAACACCCGCGGTGCACACGTCGTCCGTACAGGGGTCGCCGTCCGCGCAGTCGGAGCCAACGGTACATACAAACGGTGCGATGGCTAACGTCACAGTACGGTAGGCCTGTGAATTAGTCAGCGTAAAATTGTTCAGCCCACTCGCACCGGCTGTGGGCTGTTGCGCAAACCCCGCCCCACCTGACGCCGCCGACCCGCTCAACGCCGAACTCCGGTCCATGGTAATTGTCGTATTGCCCGTGAGTCCCGTGCTGTCAATCGTTACAGCCGAACCGTCGAACCCGCCGAGTCGAAGAATCAACGTGTTGTTTATGGTTGTCGTTACCTGGGGGCTCGACGGAAACGACGCATTGCTGCCTGATTCGCCAAACACATGAATGGGACTAACGGGATCATGCCCCGAAAACCGCATCATCCACCCATACGCTTCCTCGCTGGCACTCCAGGAAAAAAGGTGCGTACCGGGCTCACTCGCCCCGGCGATCTTCCACCAAACGCCGAAGGTGACCGCCGTCTGGGAGGCACGAATGATGAGTGTCCATCCCTGGCCCGAAGGAGGTGAGAGCGTCACCGCATTGTTGCCGTCCGTGGCCACCGCGGCGATCAGCAGGTCGCCCTGTACCGTCCCGAACGGCAGAGGAACGGAAAGCGTAGTTGTATTGGTAGACGCCTTTGCCTCGGCGAACGTTTGATAGGTCACGGTCTGACCGAATGACGTTGCGCATCCAACCGTCAGGGCTACGGTCATAGTCATATGATGGCAGGTCAGTGTGACTAGTCGGACGCGCGATGGCGCGCCCACCACTCGCCTCGTGTACCAGCAGATCATAACCCCTCTCCCTGGGACCGCTCCCGGTCTCTTGCGTGACCGTTCCGTACGGGCCAGGATTGCCCCACGGCCTCGACATCAGGCAACCCTAAGAGCGAACGAACGTGAACCCCAATCGTTCTAACGCGAAGTGAGCATGGCCGACTTACCGCGAACGTTATGACCCGGCGCCGACCAGCACCATGCGTTCGACGACCATCTTGAAGTCAGCATACACCCCGATATTCCCATTCATGCTAACCGACCCAGAAGGAAAGATCAAGAATAAAAGTACTACAGAAAAACATGCCCCGCGACGTTCGTTGAGGCGGAGTCGAGAATCGCCCGCAGCTATTCCGTTTCCGGCACGAACAGCGTTCGCACCGCCGAAACACCGCGTATGGCCTGAATCCTGTTCGAGAACGACTGCACTGTCTGAGAGGGTCCGCGTACGCCAACGGTCCAGAGGTCGCGGTCTGCGTCGATCGGGGTTTGCGTACAAGCGGGACTGAGCGCTCGGGCTTCAAGAATGACGCGGCGCGCGCGGCGCGGCGCGGCAACCGATCTGTGGTCGCACACGAACGTAATAATCGCCACGACGGGAACCACCCCGTCGAGCAATCGGTTCGTGATGAGCGCTTCGCGGATTAGATCTCGAACGGCTTCCGACCGGTTGACGTAGCCCCGCGAGGCGATGTAGGCATCGAACGCAGCCAGCAGTTCGGTGTCGAGCGAAACGGTGAATCGATCAACCGGTGGCATGTGGTGCAGCGTACCGTCTGCGACTGCGAACCGAAAGCCCGTCTCTCGCTCCTGTTACGAAGCGGCACAAAACGATGCTCCGTTCCGACTGAACAGACGCTGTCCCGATGTACCACATTCAAGCCGCGGCGTCCGCAGGAAATCGCGCGTAAACCGGCGTCACTTCTTCGGCAGCGGCTTCAGCGCCAGAAACAACTCATCGAGTTGCCGCGCACTCACCGGCGCGGGCGCGTTGGTCATGGGGCACACCGCCCGCTGTGTCTTGGGGAACGCCACTACGTCGCGCAGGCTTTTCGATTTCGTCAGCATCATCACCCAGCGATCGAAGCCGAAAGCAATCCCGCCGTGCGGCGGCGCGCCGAAACGCAGCCCGTCAAGCAGAAACTCAAACTTCTCGCGTGCCTCTTCGTCGCTCATACCAAGCAGCTTAAAGACCTGGCGCTGTACGTCGTTTTGATGAATTCGAATACTGCCGCCGGCCATTTCCGTACCGTTAAGCACCAAGTCGTAGGCTTTCGCGCGAACCTTACCCGGATTGGTTTCCAGAAGTGCGAGGTCCTCGTCCCGCGGCGCGGTAAACGGATGGTGCATACTTACCCAGCGCTGCGCTTCGTCGTCCCAGTCGAACATCGGGAAATCGGTCACCCAGAGCAAGTCCCAGCGATCGTCAGGAATCAGCTTCAGGATGTCGGCGAGCCGGGTTCGTATATAGTGCATGTATTTGCACACCGACGCCCACGATCCCGGCATGAAGAAGATCGTGTCTCCCGGTTTCGCACCGAGTCGATCACATAGTTTCGAACTGAGCGGCTGAACAAACTTCGCGATGCCCGTCGCGAACTCAACCCCATCTTTTCCGTCGACGACCTTCACCAACGGCAGTCCGCCGCCGCCGATACCACGAATCTCCTCAGCCAGTCCGTCGGTGACTTTACGCGTCAGGGCGTCCCCACCGCTGGCGACCAGGCAACGCACCACACCACCCGCTTCGATGGCCTCACGAAACACCTTGAACTCAGTGGCGCGGACCAGTTCGGTCACGTCCGTCAACTCCAGACCGAAACGCGTGTCGGGACGATCGATACCGAATCGATCCATCGATTCCTGGTAGCTCATACGCGCGAACGGAGTGGGCACCTCGATGCCCAGGGCGTCGCGATAGATGCGCTGCACGCACCCCTCGACCTCCGCCATTACGTCTTCCGCCTGAACGAAGGCCATTTCCATGTCGAGCTGGGTGAACTCCGGCTGGCGGTCGGCGCGGAGATCCTCGTCGCGGAAACAGCGAACGATCTGTGCGTACCGGTCGAAGCCCGCCACCATGAACAGTTGTTTGAAAATCTGCGGCGATTGCGGCAGGGCGAAAAACGAGCCCGGTCGCACGCGCGACGGCACGAGATAGTCCCTTGCGCCTTCCGGCGTGGATTTGGTCAGGAAGGGCGTTTCAATCTCGACGAATCCATGTTCATGGAAGAACTCCCGGATCGAACGGGCCACGGTGTGGCGCATACGAAAAATACGCTGCATTTCCGGGCGGCGCAGGTGGAGGAACCGATAGCGTAACAGGGTATCTTCGCCCGCCTCGAAATCGTCGTTGAGCTGAAACGGAACGGGGTCGCTGCGGCTGAGTACGTCGACGGCATCCACCTCGATTTCGATCTCACCCGTGGGCAATTTGGGGTTGACCCATTCGCCCCGGCTGACCACCTTGCCGGTTATCGCGATCACGTCTTCATGGTGCAGCGTGCGCGCGGTCTCGTGCGCCGTGGCCACGTTGTCCGGGTTGAACCGTAATTGCACGAGTCCGGTGTGGTCGCGCAGATCGATGAACGTCAATCCGCCATGGTCGCGGTTGTTGTTCACCCACCCGGTCAGCAATACCGATTGGTCGACATCAGACGCGCGCAGTTCGCCGCATCGGTGGGTGCGTTTGTTATACGGGATACTCAAGGCTAAACTCCTGAACGGCGTTACAACGGATCGGCGTCTTTGTAGGTCGGCGCGCCGGGAAAAGCAATGGACCAACTCGTCAAACCCCTCACCGATGGGCGGCGGCGTATCGGTGCATCGACCATCAGCGCGAATGAGCATGATTATGAGACGCTTCGACGTGCTGTTTCTCGACTTTTACGGAACCGTCGCCGGCGGTGACCGCCTTGCCGTCGAGCGGACCTGCCGGCGGGTTGTGGATGCCTTCGAGGTGCCGATGGATGCCGGTGCTTTTGCGGTGTTGTGGGGACAGCGGTTCTTCGAGGCGATCGAGCGATCCAACCACGAGAACTTTCGTACGCTTCATGCCTGCGAACTGGCCAGCTTGCGCGATACGCTCTTTCCGTTCGTCGGCGAGGTGGACCCGGTCCCTTTCGTGGCGGAGATCGAAGCGTATTGGTCGGCTCCCCCCATTCACGCGGATGCAAAGGCGCTGCTGGACGAGCTCGACGTGCCGGTCTGCTGCGTCTCCAACGCCGACGCCTGCCCGTTGGACGCTGCGATCGCGCTGCACGGGCTGCGTTTTGATCACGTGGTCAGCTCCGAATCAGTCCGCTGCTACAAACCCGAAGCCGCCATTTTTGAATCCGCGTGCGTGCTGATGAACGTCGCGCCCGAGCGCGTGATGCATGTCGGCGATTCAATCCACAGCGACATCGGCGGGGCGAGGCGGGCTGGGATTACAACGACGTGGATCCACCGCGACGACCGCATTCACGATATCGGTACCGCAACGCCGGATCATACGATTCGATCGCTGACTGAGTTACCGGACCTCCTCAGCACGTCGTGATGGTTAGCTCAATCGGCTACCACGCCCAGTTGCAGAACTCCCGAAATAAGAGCAAGAGTAGCTCCTGAAGACCAATAAGAGGTGGTAGTTCGGACCAAGCCTGTCATATAGCAGCAGGCTTGTCAGGTTAGGAGCCAATCGTGTTAAAATAGGTAACGATCCGCGGCGGAACGGCGGCGGATGTGAGAATCAGTCGATTTTTCTTGACGTTTATGGGGCTGTGGCGTATTATTTAACAGTGGGAAATAGTTGACAAACAGTATATATATTTGGCCGAAACGAACTCGATCGGAGGTGCCCCGTGTCTCATCAAGCAAACCGTCGCTTGTTCGCTGTTCTTGCTTCGGTCTTATTGACCCTTTCGTGGCAGGCGAGTCATGCCGAGGCTGCATCTCGATCGAGGGGTAGGGCGGGACGATCGGCCTCCCATTCCGCCGGTCATCGAAGCGCTGGTCATCGAACCGGTGGTCGATCAGTGCGGTCTTCATCTTCAAGGCGCGGGCGATCAACCGGTGCCCGATCATTTCGGTCGGCGCCGAGGCGGTCGTTACGGCGGTCAAGCGGTGTAACAAGGCGACGCAGCGCGCCATCCGCCGGCAGGCGTAGGTCCTCGCTCCGTTCCGGTCGGCGCAGTGCGAAGCGGTTCACCACCCGGCGTTCAACGGGCCGAAGGACGGCCCGCCGTAGCGAGTCACGGGGTCGTGCGCAGCGCAAGACCGGGCGCCGCACCACAGCTTTACGGAGTACGGGCAGGCGAACGACGCGCAGCACCGGTCGTGTATCGCGCTCGCCGGTTGTAAAGCCGCAGCGGTTTTCGACGCGCATCGTACCGCGCCCCGCGTCTCCGGTTCGGGGACCGCGTAATCGAAACGCCGTACCATCCACCGCCCCGCGCACGGGCGCAGCACCCGGGCGGGCATCGGGCGACCGCGTCCCGTCGAGGACGTTTCAAGGTAACCGCTCGATTCGTCCCGAACCGGCGGGTCGCCGGTTGTCGCCGATAACGCGAGCACCTCAAAACGGCAACGGTGCAAGAAGACCCTCCAAAGCGCCGGCGAACTTCGGCCGGGCGACGACGTCGTTCGGGAACCGGCGCGATGGGTTTGCCGCGGGACGACCGGGTCATTCGGGCGGGTTTTCGATAGGCGTGGAAGGTAACCGTGTAAGCGGGTTTGTGGGATTCAATCGCCACGATGGTGATACCCACGTCGATGGATCGATCTTGCTCCAACCTGGCCGGAACCGCCATGGATATGGATCAGGGTACGGGTATGGGTCTGGATATGGATACGGATATGGGTACGGCGGCGGTTTTGGGCACGATGGGTACGGCGTCTATCCGCATTCATACGGGTACGCCGCTTTTTATCCCTACCGGTATCTTTACCGCTCGGACTATTTGTATCCCTATCGCCCGTACTATGGATCTATCTATCCGTGGAGCGGCGTGGGCAGTTATTACGACTACGGGGGTGGTTCTTTAGGCGCATACTACGACGGGTACCACTCCGTGTATGTGCCGGGATACAGTTACTCCACCTATGTGCCGTCGTATGTTTCTGTCTATCAGTCCGCGCCGGTGATCTATCGTTATCACGACGTGTACACCTATCACGATGAAGGCGTGTCGGGAGCGTCTGGGGACGACGCTTACGGATACGGCGCCCCACCCGCGGGGACGAACGACGGCGGTGCCGGCATCGACGACGGCTATTACGAGAACGCGCCGGATGAAGGTGTGGATCAATCTCAACCATCCGGTGTGTTTTCCTATGACCCGCCGGACGGAGTCGGACCGCCGCTGGATTGGGCGGGGGAAAACACGCCGCTGCCCGGTGGTGGCAACCCCGTTGACGAAGGGTTGCGTTCGTTTCGATCGGGTGATTACGACGCGGCGCGAAGCGCGTTCGTACGAACGGTTCTTGCTGACGAACGCGATGGATATGCCAAATTCCTGTACGGTCTTTCCAATTTTGCGCTCGGTGACTATGCCGTAACCGCTGTTTCGTGGCGACGGGCGTTGCGTACCAGCAACGCGTTTCTCCAGCGTCCCCCGGACGTACGCGCCCTGTACGACAGCGCTTATGCGCTGGACGCGCAAACCGACCGCCTGTTCCGCGTGGCCCGGGAGCGTCAGGACGACCGGGACGTTCGCTTTACGCTCGCCTATTTGCTGTACGCGTCCGGCGAACCGGCGGCAGCGGGGGAACTGTTCGGGCGGCTCGCCAAGAGCGATCCCGCGGACCGATTGGCCGAGCAACTCGCCTCCGTTTGCGTGGCCGCCGCTGAGGCGGATCGGTCATCAACCGGACCCAGCAGCGCACCGTAGGCAAACCCGTCAACGACATCACCCTTCGTTCGCCTTGAGCGCCCCGCGTTCACAAAGCCAACCGATCTTGTCGACACTGTCACGGGCTCGTGTACACGCCTACCATTGTCAAACAAGAAACGGTAAAATGACAGGCCGCGTATCGGGCAGCAGCGTTTTGGAACACCTTCCTGTTGCCGGGTTCATTGGTTGGTGGGTTGTTGAACGTAGGAGTCACAGGTCGTGATGCGCAACGCAAATCTATTTCGGCTGGGAACGATGAAGACCGGGCGCGGATTGTCTGTAACGGCGTGGACGCTCGCGGTATTCTTGCTGATGGGAGTAGCGCCTTGTCTGGCGGGGGCTACCAAAACCATTCATGAAGCCGCAGCCACCGGCGACGACGACGCGCTGTACGAGTTGATTAGAAACAACCCCTCATCCGTTAACAAAAAAGACGAATCCGGCGATACGCCGCTTCACCTGGCCGCGAAGCATCTTCAGGCCGATGCCGTGTTGCGCTTGCTCAACGCTGCCGCGGATTACGATGTAAAAGACAAGAACGGCTTTACGCCGCTCCACCTGGCGATTATCGAAGGCGAGCAGGACAAAGATTCAATCGAGCGCCGTGTCAATGTCGTCATGCGGCTTCTGATGGAAGGGGCGTCGTATGCGGTCAAGGGTCCGAGCGGTCATACGCCCATGCAACTCGCGGCGATACACGGACGGGTAGGTGCTATGAACGTGCTGCTCCGCGCGGGGGCTTCGGTGAACGTCGCTGATAAAGCCGGGCGCATGCCCATACATTTCGCGGCGCGATTCGGGCGTGTTGGTGCGCTCAATTGGTTGGTCAAGCACAAGGTGGGCGTTTCGGTTCGAGACAAGGTGGGTCTGACGCCATTGCACTACGCGGCCAGGGGTTGGCAGAAGGACGCGGTCAAGCGATTGTTCGCGCTGGGTGCGTCGGCGTCCGCGGTGTCAGACAACGGGCGAACACCGCTGCATGAACTAGCGGACGCGGAATCGCTCCGTCCGGGACCAGAGCAGCGTGCTGTCGAAACCGCTGAGCTGCTCATAAAGCACGGGGTTGACTTCGGCGCGAAAGACAAATCAGGCAAAACCGCTTCGGAGCTGGCGGCGGCGCACGGGCTCGACAGGTTGGCAAAACGGCTGCGGCACTAGGCAAACTCTATCGTGTTGTGCAACGGTCCAATCACCGTTTCATCCCGTACATCGACTTGATCCGGCGATAGGCACGAACGGCGACGGCGTCAATGGCCAGTCGTACCGGCGTCCGCAGGCACTTGTAGTTCCAACCTACATCCTGTAAGGGTTGTCGAGGCTCTCGAATCCTGGGGTTTGGACCACTTAGATGCGTATCGCTATTGCACAACTCAATCCGACCGTCGGGGACATTGACGGGAACGCAGCCAGGATTCTCGACGCGATTGAGCGAGCTCGTGTAGAGGGTGGCGACCTGGTCGTCACGCCGGAGCTGGCAGTCTTCGGCTACCCGCCGAAGGATTTGCTGCGCCGGCATCGGCTCGTGACGGCCAACGTTGATGCCGTCGAGCGCATCGCGGCGCGTTGTGTGGGGATTACGGCCGCGGTCGGGTTTGTCGAGCCTGATCCGGAGGGCGCCGGGCGCGGGGTCTACAACGCTGTCGCGCTCTGTCGCGACGGCGCGATCGTGGCGCGCTACCATAAAACGCTGCTGCCGACCTATGACGTGTTCGATGAGGTTCGGTATTTCAACGCGGGGCATGAGCCCTGTGTCACGGAAGTTCCGAGCCAAAACGGCGCATCCCTGCGCATCGGGTTGACGGTCTGCGAAGATCTCTGGAACAATGAACAGTTCGGAGGTCGCCACGTCTACGATGACGACCCGATCGCGCGGACCGTTGCATCCGGTGCGGCGCTTATCGTCAACCTGTCTGCGTCTCCCTATCGCGCGGGTATCTGCACGAAACGCGAGCAGCTATTCATTCGGCAGGTGCGTGCGCACCGTGTTCCCCTCGTCTACGTGAACCAGGTTGGTGGAAACGACGACCTGATCTTCGACGGGGCGAGCCTCGTGGTGGACGCGGCGGGCGCGGTGTTGGCGCGGGCCAGGGCGTTCGAGGAGGACTACGTACTCGTTGATGTCCAACCACCATCCGGCGACACCGCGCGGATCGAACCCTATCCCGACCGCATCGAAAGCATGTATCGAGCGCTTGTGCTGGGAATCCGGGACTACCTGCGCAAGTGCGGCTTCGGCGAGGTCGTGCTGGGTCTTTCGGGCGGAATCGATTCAGCCGTAACCGCCGCGCTGGCGGTCGACGCCGTCGGGGCGGAAAAAGTACTCGGCGTGGCGATGCCGTCTCGATTCAGCAGCACGCATAGTATTGAGGACGCTCAATCGCTGGCAACCAATCTCGGCATCTCCTTTACCATCCTGCCCATCAACGAACTGCACAGCGCCTGTGAACGGTCACTGGCACCGGCGTTTGGAGACAGGCAGCCGGGCGTTACCGAGGAGAACATGCAGGCGCGCCTCCGCGGCAATCTGCTCATGGCGTTGTCGAACAAGTTCAACCGCTTGTTGCTCACCACGGGAAACAAGAGCGAACTGGCAGTGGGTTACTGCACGTTGTATGGGGATATGTGCGGCGGGCTGGCGGTGTTGAGCGACGTACCGAAGACGCAGGTCTATCAACTCGCCGAACTCATCAACCAATCTGCCGGATGCCCGCGCATTCCGCAACGAACCATCGACAAGCCGCCGTCGGCTGAGCTGCGCGAGGACCAGACCGATCAGGACTCACTGCCACCGTACGACGTGCTGGACGGGATACTTGAACAGTACATCGAACAGGATCGAGACGTTGATGAGATCGTTGCGTTGGGATTCGACCGCGCCGTGGTGCAGCACGTCGCCCGGCTTGTCGACCGCAACGAGTACAAGCGCAAGCAGATACCGGTCGGACTCAAAGTCACGTCGCGCGCGTTCGGCACGGGTCGGCGCATGCCGATTGCCGCCCGCTATTCATAGGGGATCGCGGATCTACGAATCGGGTGCTGCTGCATCGCTCGGCAATGAGCCCGGGTGCGTCACTACCGTCCGGCACACTGTTCTTGTCCGTTTCCGGCTGAGTCTGAGGCGGTTTTGTACGGGCTGTGTTGATTAACACGACAGCCGCGATGATCATCGCCACGGCAACCCACACGCGCGGGGTAAGCGGCTCCTCGGCGAACGATGCACCCAGCAGCACGGCGATCACCGGATTGACGTAGGCATAGGTCGAAACGCGCGACGGCGTGCTCACCTTCAGCAACCACACATAAGCCGACAGCGCAGCAAGAGAACCGAATACCGTTAGATAACCCAAAGCCAACAGCGACTTCATCGTGAGCGCTGAGACCGTCACGCGCGACCACTCGCCCATAGCAAGACCCATGAGCAGCAGCGCCGCACCCCCGGCGATCATCTGCATCGCCGTCGTGGTGAACGACGAGGCGGGCAGCGACGCGCGACGCGACCAGAGTGAACCGAGGGTCCAGAACACACACGCCATGAGCAATCCCACCGCCCCGCCCAGTTCGATCCGATCACCGGCAAGATCGTTGGGGCCAATCAGCACGTACATACCGGTCAATCCGATCGACACACCGACTACGATCCGGGCGGTCGGTCGCGGCCCGCGGAACACCAGCCAATCCAGCAGCGCGAACCACATGGGCATCGTGGCGATCATCAGCGCGGCCATACCCGAAGGAACGGTCTGCTCCGACCAACATACGAGACCGTTGCCACCGAGCAGCATCAGTACGCCGACGCGTGCGGTGGCTCTCCAGTGCGCGGCGGTCAGCGGCGTTCGATCACGCAAGCGCATGGCCGCAAAGAGAATCAAACCGGCCAGCGTGAAGCGTACTCCCGCCATGAGCAACGGCGGCATGGTGTCGATGGCGAACCGGATGGCGAGGTAGGTCGAACCCCAGACGATATAGATGGTTGTAAACGCCAGCAGGACGAGCCACAGCGCGGGCGCGGACGATGAGCGCGGTCTGATGGCGGGCATAAGCGCGGCTCCACAGGCGACGTCGGCGTTTTCGCAAAGATCAGGCCAATGAACGAGGGGTGATTATCTCAAAAAAACAAAAAAATGCAATGATTCAAGCGTTTAGGGCATTACATTGAAAGCCGGGCTTGTTAGAGCATTCGCTGATATTGTGTATCGCCGAATCGAGTCGTTTTACCGGATGAAACAGTGATTCGA
>CAZWWW010000013.1:0-16675 GCA_964637715.1 uncultured Phycisphaeraceae bacterium
TCATCCGGCGAATCGACTCGATACGGCGATACACAATAACGGATATTGCTGTAAGCGTATTACTGCATGCTTTGTTATTGTGTCGCGCCGTATCGAGATAGATCGGGTTGGCCGTCGGCCACTACGTGATTCGTTGCCCAGCCTGACGTGGGCAATGCCCATCCTACTCGACTGACCGCAGCCGGCTCGGTTATCGTGGGGGGCAGGCGGTCCCGTCGAACAGGCGGCGCGCGGTTTGAATCGCCGCGCGGCGTGCGCGCCACACCAATGAAACACCAGAACCTGCGTCGGTCTCCATGCCCTTGAGTCGGCGGCGCGTTCTGGTAGGCTGATTGTTCGAAAAACATACCATAATCGCCGGGTCTTGCGAAAGGTTCCGACGAGTTGACTGTTTGTGGGTTCGGACAGTGAAGCGTTTTGAGGGTGAGTGTCATGAGTAGGACTCGATCGGGTTCGTGGGTCGGATGGTTTTTGGTGTGTGTTGCGGTTGCCGTGCCGGCCGGGTGGGGAGGCGTCGCGCGCGGGCAGGACGCTCCAGCCCCGACGTTTTCGCTGGAAGCAGTGGCAGTGGGCGGATCGATGCTGCCGGAACCCATGTCCTCGATTCGTGTCGGTCCGGGGGAGCGCATTCTCGCCAAGATTTTTCTGCGCGATTGGTCGGTTCACGGGGAGATATTGCGCGCGTATCAGGCGGAGCTGGACCCGGCGACCTTTGAGAGCGGCGACACCGGCGCGATTCGCCCGGTGAACTATGTCGAGTTGCGTGAGAAACGGGAGGAGAACCCCGCAGCCGCGTACATCGACGACAAGGATCCGCAATACGTGCATACGGGTCTGCACATTATCCCCATCGTGGACACCATCAAAGCACCGGGGTATCGATGGCTTACCGTGCTGCTCGAACCCGACCAGGGCCCCGTCAGCCAACAGGACGGCACCAGGTACTATCTTGGAACGGTCGAGTTGGAGGCGTCCGCGGACGCATCAGGCGAATTCACGGTGGGGTTCGCTGAGAACAGGGATCAGACCGGGCTGCTGGATCTCAACAGCGAACACATTCCCGGCATTCGTTATGAAGGGCTCCACGTCACGGTTGACCCGAATTTCATTCGGTTGATTATTCGTGAGAGCGAGCCGTCCAACGAAGCCATTGACGCGAGACTTGCGGACGCGCGCGGGCTTGGTTCGGCCGCGGCGTGGAACGCGGTCGGCATTCGGTTCAATCTGGACGCTACGCAGGTTTCTCAGAGCGATTTCGTGGTTACCGACTGTACGGCGACACCCCCGACCGTGCGCGACATGTCGGTCGACGGGCCCAACGTTTCGCTAACGCTTTCGTCAACGATCACACCCGGATGCTGGACGGACATTACTTATCAACCGACGGGCTCGCGCGTACGTCTCGGCTACCTTCCCGGTGACGTAACCAACGACGGGCGAACCAACTCGGCGGATCTGATCGCGCTGGTGGAAGTGCTCAACGGAACGAAATCGTTGCCCGCCTTCCGGACGGATCTGGACCGCAGCGGTGAAACGACGTCGGCTGATCTTGCGTCGCTGGTAAACTTCATGAGCGGGCTGCGCACGCGAGGCGGTGCGCGATTGGCATCGCGGTGAATCTGAAAGGATCATCCAGCCGGTACGGAAGCGCGCCGCGCGGGGAGATCAAAGAGTGAGTTGGGCGGTGGTTGACAGTCTTCCGGAAGCTCGAATGATCCAAATGCACAGGCAACAAACGAATATTGTTTGGTATTGATGTCAATCAACCGCGTCCCGAAGACGCTGGTTTGCGCTGCGACGACGGGTGATTCGCAATAGTCTTCACGCTCGGATCCTTGTCCACTCGTGTTCTTCATGTTGTGGTATGCGCCCGTGACGGATGAGCATAACGAACAAAAAGCCAAGAACGAAGCCGTTGAGACGACCGGTACGCCTCCGGGCGCAAACGTCTTCTCAGAGGTAAGACGGCGGGAGTGTGACGGCGCCGCCCGCGACAAAGTAAGGCGAGAGCGCTCCCTGCCAATAATACCGCCCACAGTACTTGCGATGGTTCGTCACATAAGTGTGCAACCGATCCCTCTTACTTTCTGACCTTGACTTCGTTCAATTGCTTCGCCAGAGTTTGTAACGGATTGCTATATAGGAGGTGACTCTTCCCATTCACTAACGCATCCAGATCGCTGCAAACTCTTGCGGGAGCATTTGGTGGTATCCCAGGGCTAAAAGGACTACAGGAGTCGTATCCAGCGACCGTTTCAACGTTGTCAAACCATCCATCACAATCACTATCGCAGAAGATCGTTCCTCCCTGAACTAGTTGAATGCAAAGGATAGTGCACCGGTCCCCCTCAACTACGATTGGGCGTGGGAAACTGATCGGTGTAAACGGGTTACCGTCACAGATCCCGGGAAATGTGCGCTCGTCAAAATCAGAACAACCGTCGCCATCGGAATCGCGGGGGCGCACCAGCGTGTCAGTCGCATCGCATGGATCGGAACCCGGGGTACTGTTGAACTCTTCCGCGTCCGAGAACCCATCGCCGTCGCTGTCAACTAATGATGATGGTGTACCCGCAAGACCGGGGCAGAAAGAGGGCGGCTCTATCGAACCACTCCCGGCAGCTCCTGCGTCGATCATTTCTATCAAATCGCGCAATGCGTCTGCCCGTATTGCGAATCGGTTTAGTGCTGTTGCGTTCGTCGTTTCTGCAGAATGGACGGCAACGACACCATCGGAGGAACCGAAGATTGCGCTCCCGCTCGTACCTTGGCTGGTTGCAATGTCATGCTGTATCAGAAATGTGTTTGCTGGCGTTGCCGCTGCGCTGGGATCGAAGGGTCGAAGTGACGATATTTGGCCTGAGAGGCAAGTGGCCCGAGGTCTGAAAGTCGCGTCACCCCCAATCGCCCTTACAAGCGCAGGAATCTCGATTGCCAGCGCAACGTCGCCTGGGAATCCGCAAAGGCGAATCTCATCGAAAACGATCAAAGAGCGTAGGTCTGCGTCGTCTGCGAGGCGAAGCCATGATGGTAGGGCACCGTCAACCTCGATGACGCCCACATCGGGTGATCGTACCGAATCACCGGTATAGTCAGGATGCATCCACGCCTTGGTGATTAACGCGCTGGATCCGGATTCATGTTGCACAACACCTGCTGCCCCTCCCTGAGTCACAATAATATCTCGAATTCCTTGCACGACATGCGCATTTGTCGCAAGGCGATTTGATGAAATAGCGAAAGCTGTTGCAAGCAACGAACTGTTGTTACTGCTACCGAGCACAAGCCACGTCGCTTTCAAAATATCTTGGGTATTGTCGGGTCTAGATACCCCATCCGATGTTTCATTGCAGTTGAATGAGTCTTGGCAGCCGTCCGAGTTGTCATTTGGAACATCCTGCGCCACATTTCCGTCGACTGGAGCGGGAGCACTTCTAGTTACATTTGACCCGCATCCACCACAAACCACCAAGGCGACGAAAACAGTAGGCGGAAACGTGCGTGACATGATTAGCCTCCTCGCAAATCTGACCAATCGATCCGAGTCCGTGCGCGCCGAAGTCCTTCCATGCAAGATGAAACACTATTGTATCGGACCTAAACAGTTCGTGCAAGACAAAACCGGTATGTCCTGGCGATTCACGCAGTACGTCCTCAACGAAAAGAATCTGTCAAAGCGAACGTCACATGCCGACGTTCAACAACTAACTAGGTGCGCTTTACTTGGCCATGAGCGTTACGTGTCCGCGTCCTTTGGTTTCGTCGTCTAACCGCACTCGCTCAAAGCAAACCTTCCACTTCCCCCCTTCAATGCCCCATGACGCTTCGTCGCGCACTACTCTTCGGTAGAGCGTGTCGCGCTCAACGGGGATACATCCCGCTTCGACGATGAGGCGTTTTAATCTGTCGACGGTCAGTTCCTGGTGGGTGCCGTCGCCCTGGCGTTTGGTAATGTCGTAGTAGACGACCGTACCGTCGAAGTCATCCACGCCCCAGTTGAGCGAAACCTGGGCGAGCTTGGCTGATTGCATGATCCAAAAAGCCTTGATGTGCGGGATGTTCTGACACATCAGCCGCGCAACCGCCAGTGTTTTGAGATCATCCAGGCCGCTTGGACCCGGCAGGTGTGCCAGGTCGCTGTCATCAGGAATAAAAGAGAGGGGGATGACGCAATTGAAATGCGCTTTGCGCGTGCGCAGCGATTCCGCCTGGTGTTCGCGTAGTTTGATAAGATGCTTGATGCGCTCGGCCCGTGTCTCGACGTGGCCATAGAGCATGGTGGCATTGGTGAAGATACCGAGTTCGTGAGCTGTGCGGTGGACCTCGAACCATTCCGCCTCGCCGACTTTGTTTTTGTAGGCTTCATCGTGAACGCGCTCGTCGAAGATCTCCGCGCCGCCTCCGGGCAAACTGCCGAGACCCGCGTCGCGCAGTTGCGTGAGCACTTCGGCGATCGACAGGCGCGGCTTGCTGATGCGCGTAAAGTGAATAATTTCGATCGCGGTAAAGGCCTTGATGTGCATGTGCGGGCATGCGCTGCGTATGGCGCGGCACATGCCCGTGTAGTACGAAAACGGCAACTTCGGATGCAGACCACCGACAATGTGCACTTCAGTCGCACCGCGCAGATAGGCGTGTCGTGCGCGGGCGGTTACGTCGTCGATCGAAAGCTCGTAGGCGTCGGATGGTGACGGTGGTGCGGTGTCGGCGCCGTTGGAATCGCGCTGGCTCACGCTCGCGGCTCGGGTGGGGTAGGGTCTGTAAAAGGAGCAGAACTTGCATCGGAGTACGCAAAAGTTGGTGTAATTTATGTGGAGGTTGATGTTGTAATAGGTGTTCCGACCGTGGAGTCGCTCGCGCACGAGGTTGGCCAACTCGCCCAGTGTGTGGATGTCCGAAGATTCGTAGAGTCTGACGCCGTCTTCCTGAGAGAGGGGGGTACCGGATTCCACTTTCGCACCTATGTTATCAAGCGATGTTGTTGTGGATTCGATCATCTCATTACCCCGATCTTCCTGGGCGCTTAACGATCTCCGACGCGTACGGGTATGGCGGGGGCGGACTCGTGTGGGGAGGTGACCCGGCGATGGCGCCCGCTTTCCGCCCTCGGTGGTCTGTCCATGAGAATGGTCGTGCGGTCGAGGTCCGCCTGCGACAGTGTACGTTGCAACACGCGCTTGACTTCGCGCATATCCGTGCGACGGGTGATATGCGTGAGCATGATTTTTGCGTCGGGCACAGCCTCAAAGACTGCGGGCAGATCGACCACGTGAATGTGCTTACCCGCGCGCGCCCGGGACACATGATCCCGCTCGAAGAAAGTGCACTCCACGAGCAAGACGCGGCTGGACCGCACGAAGTCGTGTTGCATCCACCGACCCAGCGCGGTGTCACCGGAATAGGTCAGCAGGGGCACGTCAATTCGATGTTCGATCTCGACGCCTTGCTTTTTGAGCGCTACGATTTGCGGACCGCCTTTGCCGAGGAACTCTTCCTTGAGTTTGTGGCGCTGCTCCAACAACGTAAACCCGAGCGCGTACGCGCCGTGGTTGGCAGTAAAGGGTCGAACGATGAGCCCGCGGCGCAGAGGCGTGTCCTCCAGCGATTCCACACCCAACACCTGGCCCGGCGAAGGATGACCTTCAATATCGCTCCAGATATCCATGAGCTTTTGGATGGGCTGAGCGAGGGCGCGATGGACGATGACCCGGCCCGGTGCGTTGCCTACGAAGGCGCGCTGGGAGAAATAATAAACGACGCCGGCGGCGTGATCCATGTGCCCGTGTGAAAGGCAGACGTTGTCGATTGAAATCAACTCGCGCGGCGCCCGGCCTATGTCAAAGGCGACGTTGTATTCGGGCGCGATGAGTACGGTCTCTTCGCCGGCGCGCGACGTTCCCGCGATCTTGATCCCGCCGACCTCTTTGAACATCATTCGTGCCACGGCAAAGCCCTCATCGCGCTGCCCACCCGGTCAAACAGGATACGGTAGGCGATTTGACACGGCATATCCAGTGCCGGTAGGCTTTTTTCGTACCGAACCGGCGGCGATGCGGCGGCCCTGGGGTACCGCGAGTGGGCGAATCATGCTGTGTCCATCCTGCAAAAGTAACGAAAACAAAGTGATCGACTCGCGCGTGACCGAGGGCGGAAAGGCGATCCGGCGCCGCCGCGTGTGCCAGGTGTGTGAACGGCGGTTTACGACAAAGGAGCGCCTCGAAGACGAGCTGCGCATTACCGTCGTCAAAGCGAGCGGACAACGCGTCCCCTACAACCGGGACAAAGTGTTGCTGGGCGTTGAGCGCGCGTGTACCAAGTTGGATATTACCGACCGGGAGTTGCTGGAATTCGTCGACCGGGTCGAAGGGGAGATATTCGCGCATCACGATCGGGAGGTAACGACGCTCGACATTGGCCGGTACGTATCGAACCTGCTGCGTAAGTTGAATCCGGTCGCCTACGTTCGCTTTATGAGCGTGTACAGAAAGTTCTCGTCCGTCGACGAATTCGTCGACGAGATCACCGAAGTCCGCGTTCGGGCCGCGCAGGAAAACCCCTCGCAGCAGTCGTTGTTTGAAAAGTAGCGACGCGAGCTTGTCCGACGGCTGAGACGGGGTATCGGCCAAGCAGGTAACGTCGCGCCGGCTCCGTTTCGCCGACTTGAGCAAACGCTAGGCGAACACCCTGCGGCGCACGAAGATTGTTCCGGTTGTGAGCAGTACGACCGCGATAACGAAAAGGCCCCATTCGGAGGTCGCCGGGACGTTGGGCCTGCAGCCGGCCGGCTCTTGCACGGTGAGCAATTGGTCCATCGCCACCGGGCCCATCGTTTGCATGAAACCGTTTGGCCATCGAATCACAATCTGGGTAACCTGAGTCGCGGCACCGAGGCCGAACTCGACGGGGAGATCGTTGGCTGAGCCGCGCCCCGCCCCGCCGCTCACTTCCTTAACCGTGGTGCGGATGTCGGTGGTGACTTCGATGCGCGCACCGACCGCGCTGCGGTTGCTGCAGGTGCCCGTGAGCCTGAGTGTGAGCCAGTGGTTGCTGTTGACGGTGTCGTTGCGCCAAAGTCGATTGGAATCGGGCAGGTCGGCGGTGACGCACAGGTCCAGATCGCCGTCCCCGTCGAAATCGGCAAACGCAGCGCCGCGACCGTCGAACGCGCCGCCCCCTAGTGCGGCGGTCACATCCGTAAACGTCTTGTCGCCGTTGTTTCTGAACAACACGTTGGGCGTGGTGGAGGCGTCGAAGCCGTTGGTGACGAAGAAATCCTCCCAGCCGTCGTTGTCCACGTCGCCCGCGTTGCAACTGATGCCCCACCCCAGCGGGTCGGTCGTTCCCGACGTAGCCGCGACGTTGGTAAACGTCGTACCCGTGATGTTTTCGTAGAGCGCGTTGGCGGTGGTGGGCCAGCTCGTCCAATAAAGGTCCATGTCGAGGTCGTTGTCGTAATCGAAGGCAAGCACGCCCATACCCAAACCGGTTTCGGTGATGCCGGCGGAGGTGGTGCTATCCGTCAACACACCGTCGTTGTTGAAAAACAACCGGTTCAGATCGAACGAGCGATTGCCCGTAAACAGGTCGACCCATCCGTTGTTGTCAATGTCGCTCGCAACAACGCCGACGCCCTGCCCGCTGTTGAGATCGATGCCGAATTGGGATGCCACGTTGGTGAACGTCAAGTTGCCGTCGTTGCGGTAGAGCAAGTCAGGCCCGATGGCGTTGACATAAATATCAAGAAGCCCGTCCCGGTTGTAATCGATGTAGCCCATACCGCGGCTGCTGCCCTCGAGCGTGATGCCGGCTGCCGCGGCGACGTCGGTGAACTGATACGCCCCGCCGGGGCCGACGGGCCCGTCGTTGCGGTAGAGCACATCGGGTCCGCTACCGAAAGAGACGATGTACAGATCGAGATCGTTGTCGTTGTCAAGGTCGGCGAAGGCACAACCGACACTGAAGCCCGTGTGGCCAACGCCCGCTTGCGTGGTTACGTCGGTAAACACCCCCCCACCGTCGTTGCGATAGAGTTTGTTGGGCCCGTCGACCGCCAGGTAGAGGTCCGGGTCGCCGTCGTTGTCGTAATCACCCCAGGCGAGCGATTCCGTCAAATCACCCGGGTTGCCGATCCCGGCTGTGGCGGTGACGTCGGTGAACACCTGTGCCCGTGCGGCCCCCGAGGCTACCCACGTTACCGAAACCAAGACTGCAGTTCGTAACACGCGATGAGCCATAATCCCCTCCCACCATAAGAATCGTTCGGTTTTAGATCTGCGCGAGCGGACCCGAACGCCAATGGCACGCGCCGCTCGATCTTTCTATTCCGAAAAAGCCGCCGGTCCTGCACAGCGCCACGACTTTTTCGCCACAAAAACCATCCACATACGGCGTAGTCTCATCAACCCTCATTTGGACCATGGCACGCATCTTGCAAGGGCTGTTGCGTGGGTAACGGGCCTCGGGGGCGTTTTGTGCATTTTCCGCAAACCGGTGCGTGCCAGGCGAAACAGGATTTCGTGTGATGCGGCGTTTCCGATTCCGTGTCTTGTATGAATTGACGGGCCCCGGGGTGGCGCTTGGGCGAGCCTATCCCAGCGGCTTCGCGCGCGATGACCACGCAGATTAACCGGTCAATTCGACGGTGGCCGCGTATTATAGTAGAGCATTCTCCGTTATTGTGCATCGCTGCATGGAGTCGATGCACGGGATGAAACGGCGATTCGATCGCTTCGCAAAACAAGAGCTTGCCCGAGCCGCGCCTTTTTCCACCGGGGAATCGAGGCGGGTCGGCTTGCTGAACAGCCATACCTTTTGCACCAGTGGAGTTTATTCTCATGGCGAAGTCAACGATAAAAAGACCCCCCCGACGTAGTTGGGCAGAACCGTTCAAAATAAAAATGGTCGAACCGCTGACAATGACCACGCGTGCCCGGCGTGAACAGGCCATCGCTGAGGCCGGTTTTAACACCTTTCTCCTTCGAAGCGACGACGTCTACATCGATCTGCTCACCGACAGCGGCACGAGCGCCATGAGCGATAACCAATGGGCGGGCATGATGCTCGGTGATGAGAGCTACGCCGGGTCGCGCAACTTCGAACATCTTGAAGACGCGGTGGGAACCTACTACGGCTACCGCCACACAATTCCGACGCATCAGGGGCGCGGGGCGGAGCACATCCTGAGCCGGATACTCATCAAACCCGGAGACTTCATCCCGGGTAACATGTACTTTACCACCACCCGGCTTCACCAGGAGTTGGCGGGCGGGACGTTTGTAGACGTGATTATCGATGAAGCGCACGATCCGCCGTCCGCGTATCCGTTCAAGGGTAACGTCGATCTTGACAAGCTGCAGCGATTGGTTGACGAGGTCGGCGCGGAGCACATTCCTTATTTTTGTCTCCACGCCACGGTGAACATGGCCGGCGGTCAGCCGGTATCGATGGGAAACGTTAGGACGACCTCGGACTTTTGCCGCGCACTGGGGATTCCCGTTTTCCTCGACGCCACGCGCGCCGTCGAAAACGCTTTTTTCATCAAGCAACGCGAACCGGGCTACGGCGACAAGTCGCTCGCCGACATTCTCCGCGAATTATGTTCCTACACCGATGGCTGTACGATGTCGGGCAAAAAGGATTGCCTGGTAAACATCGGTGGGTTCCTGGCGCTGAATGACGACGAGTTGGCTGAGAAAGCGCGCAACCTCGTCGTTGTGTTTGAGGGGCTGCATACCTACGGCGGGATGGCCGGTCGTGACATGGAGGCTATGGCCCGGGGCATCGAGGAATCAGTGTCCTTCGACCACATGCGAGCCCGGATCGGTCAGGTGGAATACCTTGGCCACCTGCTGATAGACGCCGGTGTACCGGTGGTACGACCCATCGGGGGGCACGGCGTGTTCGTCGATGCGAAGCGGTTCCTGCCCCACATCGAGCAGGAGGAGTTCCCGGCACAGGCGCTGGCGGCGGCGCTGTATGTTGATTCGGGCGTGCGGGGTATGGAGCGCGGCGCGGTGTCTGCGGGACGTGATGCGAAAACCGGCAAGAACAGGAAACCTAAACTCGAATTGCTACGCTTGACGATTCCCCGACGGGTATACACGCAGGCGCACATGGACGTAACCGCCGAGTCGGTTATCGACCTGTGGGACAAGCGCGATCGAATACGCGGATTGGCGTTTACCTATGAGCCTGAGCGGCTTCGGTTCTTCCAGGCGCGGTTCTCACCTGTAGGTGGCGCGAAAGTTCTGGATGATACCGAAGCGCAGGCGTCGGACGCCGAGTGCGCGGTGGCTTCGTGTACGTGTGACCGGACGCCTACTTGCTGATCTGATCGACATGAAGACGATTATCGAACCATTCAGAATCAAAGTGGTGGAGCCGATCCGCCTGACTACGGTCGCGCAGCGCGAACACCTGATCAAGCAGGCGGGGTTTAATCTTTTTGCCCTACACGCCAAAGATGTGCTCATTGACCTGTTGACCGACAGTGGCACGAGCGCCATGAGCAGTGAACAGTGGGCGGGCATCATGCGCGGCGACGAATCCTACGCCGGCGCGGAGAGCTTCTTCCGCTTATACCGTCAGGTTCACGACATGACGGGCTTTGATCATATTCTCCCCACGCACCAAGGGCGGGCGAGCGAGCGGATCCTGTTTGAAGTGCTGGGTGCCCCCGGCAAGGTGGTACCGAGCAACAATCACTTCGACACCACGCGGGCGAATATCGAACACTCCGGCGCGGAGGCGGTCGATCTGGTCATTGACGAGGGGCACGATCCCCGGTCACGTCATCCCTTCAAGGGCAATATGGACACCGGCAAACTGGAATCACTGATCGATCGGGTTGGGGCTGATCGGATTCCTGTTTGCATGATGACGATCACGAACAACACCGGCGGTGGACAGCCGGTAAGCCTCAAGAATCTGCACGACGTTGCCGATATCTGCCGATGCAACGGGATTCCGTTCTTCCTCGACGCCTGCCGATTCGCCGAGAATGCCTATTTCATCAAGAAGCGCGAACAGGGTCACACTGACAGGTCCGTTCGGGATATCGTGCGCGAGACGTTCGACCTCGCCGACGGTGCGACCATCAGTGCCAAAAAGGACGGACTGGTCAACATCGGCGGGTTGTTGTTGTTGCGTAGTGATGAACTAGCCCTGGCCGCCCGAAACAATTTGATTCTGACGGAGGGATTCCCCACCTACGGCGGATTGGCCGGTCGCGATCTGGAAGCCCTGGCGCAGGGGTTTGAAGAGGTGCTCGATGAGTCCTATCTGGCTTATCGCATTCGCAGTGTTGAATACCTCGGTGAAAAACTTGTTGAGGCCGGTGTTCCGATTCTGGAACCACCCGGTGGCCACGCTATTTATTTGGACGCCCTGCGGTTTTGCCCCCACATTCCTCCCGCACAGTTTCCTGCGCAGGCGGTAGCGATCGGACTTTATAGAATCGCGGGTATTCGAAGCGTTGAAATCGGCAGTCTCATGTTCGGAGCCGGTGGATCGAAGGTGGATATGGAGCTCGTGCGCCTGGCTATTCCCCGACGCGTCTATACGCAATCACACATTGATTATGTCGTCGAAGCGGTTGTGGCGTTGTATGGTAAGCGCGACACATTGTGCGGCTTTCGCATCGTAGAGGAACCGGATTGTCTGCGGCATTTTACGGCCCGGTTGGAAGAGCTCGAAGTAGCCGAGTTACCGGCGGACACTCCGTCCTGACGGTCGAGGTGCAGGTAAGCGATCAATACCGGCGCCCGACACAGGTGTCGCGCAGGTTGTGCGCACTGGATTAGTCAGACATCGTGCGTAGCCTGCCTCTCTGTCAGGCGACGTGGTTTGGCGCCGGTCTTTTCCATGAATCACTACCCGGTGGGACTGCCCACTGCGATTCAGGCGGTATGCGCACAAGACAGGTAAAAAGACAATACGCGGGTCCGCGACGGTTCATCCGTCGCCTGACGGAACTGCGCTCGCGTTTCACCTCGGATGCCACGGTAGAAAAGATAACCCTGCTTGACGCACTCTCTGTATGCGACGTTCGCGCACCGCATCTGGTCATTCAATGGCATCGCGCTCTGTGCTACCTGAAGGCCTTCCCCGACTCCCCGGATGTATATCAACGCGTGTGTGATCTGTTGAGCTCCTTTGCGACGCGCGTCAGAAAACTTCCGCACGACAGCCGCGCGCGTCTTGACGATTCCGGTATAGAAGGAACACGCCTCTATTACGAGTACTCATACTTTCAGGCGCAATGGCTCGCACAACGCTTTCCACGATCCGTGAACATAAACTGGAAAGAGTACGAAGAGATGGAGCGCCTCGACGTACTGCTCTCCTACCTACTCGTTCCGGCTGAAGAAGACGCGTTCGACAGCGGCGAGATGACCACACCGGAATGGGTCGCCCTGGCCAAAGGGTCGACCGACGCGACTGATCTTTGTTGGATACTGCGCCAAGTAAAGGGCGCGTCGACGTTGAATCAAACGTGGGATAAGCTCTACGATGCGGCCGCGGTACCGATTCAATGGGTACTTGACAGCGCATCCGCCTCGATCACCTTCAATGGCCTCACACCGCGCCGTCCCCATTGTCGCCCCACCGGCCTGCGCAAACCGGAATCGGCGCTCTCAACGATCGTGAAACAGCCGATTACCGGGTTGCGATGCGTTGATAAGGAACTGGGGCGGCGAGTCATCGACGTGGCCATGGCGCCATGGCAACGCGCCACCGAGATGTCTACAGCATGGTTCACGCCAACCCGTTAGAGGTATACCTGTTGCCACTCGGTAAAGGCGTTCACCTGGCGGTCTTTGGTGTAAAGCCTGAATACCGCCCCGCCTTGGAAGGCAATTTCGGCTATCTGCTTCTCTCCAACGGTGTACCCATAGGCTATGGCGGTGTGAGCCCGCTGTTTCATCAGGCCAACACCGGTATCAGTATCTTTGAGGAATACCGACGCAGTGAAGCGGCGTATCTTTTCGCGCACACACTGCGGGCTTTTCACGGCCTCTTCCATTGCACGCGCTTCATTGTGAGCCCTTATCAATTCGGCGAGGGGAACGCCGACGCCATTGGTAGCGGCGCGTTCTGGTTTTACTATCGTCTCGGGTTTCGACCGGTGGACAGGGCAGTCAGCCGACAAGCCCGAAAGGAATGGGAAAGACTGAGCAAGCACCCCGGTGAAAAGACGAAAAAGGAGTTATTGCGGACATGGGCCCGTGGCGACATGGTCTTTCGTATGGCATCATCCCGGGTGCGCGATGATTTCCCGGATGAGGAATTGGTCGTGTGTTCGCGCGGCGTCACGGAATTGCTCGCGGCGTCTACCCGCGCGACGCGCGACGCCGCATCGACAGCGCTGACACGACGGGCTGTAACTGCGCTCGCCGTGCGTTCGTTTGACGGGTGGACCCGCGATGAACGCCGCGCGTTCGAGCGCATGGCACCTGTGGTTTTATTGTGCAGCGATCTATCCGCGTGGGCGCCGCGCGAGAAGAAACGTCTTGTGGCGTTGATGCGGACGCAAGGGTGGTCAACCTCGCGAACCTACATTACACGACTTCGCCGGCACAACCGGTTCCGAGCGTCACTTACCAACCATTGTCGCGCGCAGGCGCTCGATCGGTTGGAACGTTGAGTAGTTGAGTAGCGAGGACACCGCCCACCTCCGAGCTTTGGCGGTTGTGAGGCGTGTCATCATCTTGGCGCGGGTCGTCGTGCGGCTGTCTTCAGTTGAATAGAGTGAACACGGCCCACCTCGTGCAAAGCCGACGAATGGCGTTGTGGGCAGTGCCCACCCTATCTTTCTGTGCGGCAGGAAGCAGCCGAACCGGAACAGGACGAATCCTGACGGGTATTACGTCTGCGCCAGTTCGGTCAGCAGTGCTTTGAGGTAGCGCCAGGTTCGCTCCACGGAGGCGACGAATACGCGCTCGTCCGGGCTGTGGGCACCGCGGATGGTGGGACCGAGCGAGACCATGTCCATCGCACCGACGCGTTCACCGATAATGCCGCATTCGAGTCCGGCGTGGATCGCCGCTACGTTCGGTTCCGTCTCGAACAATTTCCTATAGACGCGCTGACACACGGCGAGCATCGGCGAATCGGGATTGGGGGACCAACCGGGATACGCGTTCGCGGTCGAGACTTCGGCGCCGGACAGGTGACCAAGGCAGGCGAGTTGTTCCACGATCTCGTTGCGACGCGACGCGGACGAACTGCGAGACAGCATCCCGGCTGTAATGGTCAGGCGGGAACCGGTCACACCGGTCTCGACCGTAGACAGGTTGTTGGAGGTTTCGACGAGTCCCGCGATTCTCGGGTGCATACCCAATACGCCGCTCGGAATACTCATCAGGGCTTCGAGCACGCGCCGCGTATCGGCCGGTGAGAGCCCGGATGCCGGCGCGTCCTTACCATACGAGTCAACCTGAACCAATGCCCCCGATTCAAACGACTCCGCCTTGGCTTCTTCGGTAGTCGTCGAGGCGGCACGTTTCAGGGCGTCCATCAAGCCGGCGGGTCCGACCACCACCGCTGTGGCTTCGCGCGGGATGGCGTTGCGCTTGCTGCCTCCGTTTAGTTCGATGAGCCGCAGGTCTTGGACGCCGTTGTGCCGCAGCGTGCGCACGATGAGTTTGATGGCGTTGGCCCGGCCCTCGTGAATGTCACACCCGGAATGCCCGCCGCGCAGTCCCGTCACGCGCAGCCGAACCACGTCGCAACCCGCCGGTAGGGCTTCCGTTGTCGGGCTCCACACGAGGTTGGTATCGCAGCCGCCGGCACAACCGATGTACAGCGCGTCGTCTTCTTCGGAATCGAGGTTCAACAAGCGCCGGCCCGTGAATGACGTCGGTGTGAGCGCCTTGGCACCGGTCATCCCCTCTTCCTCGTCCACCGTAAGCAGCAATTCCAACGGGCCGTGAACCACATCCGGCGAAATCGCAGCCGCGAACCCCAGCGCAACGCCCATGCCGTTATCTGCACCGAGCGTTGTGCCGTCGCCGCGAATGATCGCCTCACCCGTGTCGGAATCCTTGTCCGCCACAAGTCGAATCCCGTCACGATCAAAATCGTGCTCGGTACCGGCGTTCTTTTCGCATACCATGTCGAGGTGACCCTGCAACACGGTTGTCGGCACCTGCTCGCAACCCTCGCTCGCCGGTACCGCGATCACGAGATTCCCGACCGCATCGCCCACTGCGCTGAGCCCGTGTCGCGCCGCTAACCCTTTCACAAACTCGATGACGCGCTCTTCGTCCTTGCTCGGTCGAGGTACGGCGGCCAACTCCGCGAAAATGTTCCACACGATCTTTGGTTCAAGCCCGGCGACGGCGGACAGGTTCGATGCAGCGTTCACGCTATGCCCCATTTCTGGTTTGTAGGAACTTCGGTTTGTAGGAATCACCCAAGGTAATACCTGCGCGCATTATATAACGTTTCTCGCCGTTGGGTATGGCCGGCGCGCGCCAATCTGCAAGGACAATGGCGCAGGCGGAGTGCCCAGACTGCCCAACCGGTGGATACTGTAAACGTGCGCTATTTCGTGTGGACTAGTGGAGCCGCGGTCGGCGCGATGAGATGCGCCTCGGGCGACGACGCGGTGGCATACCGCTTTCGCGGAATGCGCCCTGATGCACAGGCGTAGCGCCCGGCGCGGACCGCATGCGCCATCGCCCGGGCCATACCCACCGGGTCGCGCGCGCCGGCGATGCCCGTGTTAAGCAAGACGCCGTCCGCACCGAGTTCCATGGCGATGGTCACGTCGGAGGCCGTGCCCACACCGGCGTCGACAATGACGGGATAGTCGGGGTCGTCGTCCTTCAGATATTCCAGACAAAGGCGAATGTTGTTGGGATTGAGAATGCCCTGGCCGCTGCCGATGGGTGAACCGAGCGGCATGACGCTGCTTGCCCCGGCGTCTTTCAGACGGCGCGCCGCGATGGGATCGTCGTTGGTATAGGCCAGCACTTCGAACCCCGCCGCGACCAGCTCGCGGGTGGCTTCATACGTCCCGACCGTGTCCGGCAGCAGGGTTTTCTTGTCGGCCAATACCTCGAGCTTGACCCATTTGGCACCCGGGTTTTTGATCCCTTCAAGAAGTTCCCGGCTCAGCTTGGCCGCACGGATCGCGTCCTTCGCGCTGAAGCAGCCGGCTGTATTGGGGAGAATGGTGTAGCGCGAAAGATCCAGGTGGTCAAGAATGTTGTCTTGTTTCGCGCCGCCTGATGGAGCGAGCACATCGCGGCGCACCGCCACTGTTACGACCTCACACTGTGAAGCCGCCAGCGCTTGCTTCATGATGTCGAAGTCGGCGTACTTCCCCGTACCCAGAAACAGACGCGATGAAAACTCAAACGATCCGACGCGGTAGCGATCTTCAGGCATTATCCACCTCCGACAAATGTAACGATCTCGATGCGATCCCCCTCGCGCAGTTTGTGGCGGTCGAACGTGGGGCGGGATACCAGCTCTTCATTGATTTCCACGGCCACGCGCACCGGTTGAAGCTCGAGCCGCGCAAGCAGATCCGACACGGTGATCCCCTCAGGCGCGGAATCCGGTTGACCGTTAAGTGTAATACGCATGGTACGACCGAACAGGTCAAAACAGTGAACCTCAGTCCGAAGGGGATTGTACGCCCCGAAGGCGTTTGCTTCAACGCACC
>CAZWWW010000014.1:0-16437 GCA_964637715.1 uncultured Phycisphaeraceae bacterium
ACTGGGCCAGTTGCACGCAGGAAGGGATGTATTCTCCGAGATGAATAACCGTCCGACGATGGTCATCGCGCTGGCAAAGCGCGAAGCGCAACCCTACATCCAAGCCCGCAGTGCCCCGGTGAGCTTGCCCCGCAACAACGACGCCCTGAGCATCCTTCAATACATGAGAGACGAAGCCCACCGGTTCGCGCAGCACTACCATCACACACTGCGAAAGAAACGCACGCTCGAACGGGACCGAACTATTCCCAAACAACCGGGAAAAGGGAACGGCTAGCGTTTGCAGAAAACCGCGAAACCAAAGAAAGGGAAGCGGCGTTTCTGCATGGTATTCAAACAGATTGCGCAATCTCTATGGTATCTACAGCCGGCTCATCGTCGCTGCGAGCGGCCGCGCATTTCGGAGAACTTCAAAAACCCCCAGGCATCCCATTGGTCGTAGGTCCAGACGAGGTGCCCGTCACCGATCACCTTGATCGTCCCCTTGTTGGCGACGCTGCACAGGGCACTGCGCCCGGAGGTTTTCAGGTGCCACACATGTGACACTTCGTCATAATAGGCGTAACCGCTGGCGCGCTCCCCGAAGCTGTCATACCAGTCAACGCGGTAACGCTTGGCGCGATCATCCCAGGACCAGAGGCTGACGCCGCTCATGGTGCCGAGCGCGCCCATGTCGTAGGTGGATTCGTCGATCAACAGCCAGCCATCAGCCGACCAGCGGGCCACGTTGTGACCGGTCGTTTCGATCGCGGCGTCCATACCGATCATCTTGATGGTCCCCGCCGTATCCCATTCACCAACAAGCATATTCAACCGGTCAAGTTCCGCCGGGCGTGCGGGCAGCTTGGCTTTTAGATCATCAAGTGTCATGCGCGGTTGCAGGCAACCGGTCTCTAACAGAGCCACCACACACGCGCACACGAATCGATAAGACATTGCGTGACTCACAAAGCAAACTTCGTCAATAAACCCGAGGGTATGATCCTACTGTCGCGCTATAGTGCGAACAACCCTCAGCACTCGCTTGGTGATTACGGTTCCTAAATTACAGTCTCACACCTTCCATTGCATCAAAAGAAAAAAAACCGGCTGGAATGCAATCGCAAACAGGCGTCCGATCATGTATTCTATTATCGGGGTTGTTTGACGTCATCTGTCTGCGTCACACAACCCGCTTGCTTATCACTTTTTTCGGAGGGCCGCCATGCACCACGAGAAGATGAATCACTGTCCTGTGTTGTGTTCCAAATCGGGTAGCGAACGTAGGTGCACAAGGAGACCTCAATGGGCGTTGGTCGCGATGTTGATCGCGCTGGTACCTGCGTGGCAAAGCGCCCGCGCGGGCGGACCCATGTCGCCGCCCGTTGCCATCGGTGACGACGTGTGCGACAGTGGAACCAACATCGGCGCCCCGTGCAGCACGAACGCCGATTGCGGGGGCGGCGTGTGCGCGCTCAAGAACCGCTACATTTCGTTCGTACCACCGGCGGGGTCGAGCCTGGCCATTAGGGTGAAGCTTGTCAGTCTTCCGGAGTTTCCCAGCTTCGACGGCGCCATCCGCTGGGTGGGTTCTCCGGCGAGTTTTCAGAACACCTTGAGTCCTGATGACGGCACGTTCGAGGCTGCCCGGTTGGAGTGCGACCCGCACGTTCAAGACTGGACGGGCGTGGGACTGTTAAACGTTTTTGGATCGGAGATCGTTGCGACCAACGGTGATTTTCCGCGGCCCGTGTACGAAGTGCGCACCGCCACGCCCGCGTGCATCGCGTTGGGTGTGGAGACGTGCCTCTCGGACCCGTTGATTATCAGTACGGGGAAATGGGCTGACGTACTCTCACCGTTTGCTGACAGCGGTTGCGATCAGCCGGAGCTAAACGACTTGGTATTCCTGGGCTCGTTGCTCACAAACGAATCACTCTTTTCGTTTTCGACGATGAAGACAAGGGCACAACTAGTCCCCAATAATCTCGATCCATCGCTTCCGGTGACGTTTCACGAAGCGACCGCCTGGTTTACGGGGTTCGTCTGTTCGGGCTATCCCTTCACCGGTCCGGAAACGTGCCCCCATCGCGTACCCGCGTGTGGTGACGGCGTTCGCGACGCGAACGAGGAGTGCGACGACGGAAACGGAATGCCCGGCGACGGGTGTGACGCGGCGTGCAAACTGGAAAACGCAACGGCTATTGTTTCGCTCGTTCCGGTGGACCCGGTCGGCTCGAATGCCTTGCCGTACCCCGCCGGCACCTCGATTGACGGCAATACAATCTCCCTGCCTTCGAGTGTGCGGCGCATCTGGCTTGAGATCAAGATATCAAACTGGGATCCGGGCGGTCTGGCCGGTACCGAACTGCGAACATGGCAGGTGCAGATTGATCCAGCAGGATATGCCAGCGGGTCCGTCGGTGTGCTGACCCCGGCGCAAGAACCGTGCACTGACGACGTTACGTGTACGATGACGCTGGGCGAGGGAAGCCTGTGCGACACTCCGTTGTGTCGGGCGGGTTTCACGGAGTCGCCGGAACGCAGCGACTCGGCCCCGGGTGTCCTGAGCCTTGTTCCCGACACGTCGTCCCTCGAATACCGATACGGGAACATTGACTTTCTCAATGCGAACGTCGGCTTGGATGATGGAACGGAGCGCTACGCCGGTACGCTGGTTCTTGACATTCCGCCTGACGCGCTCGGTACGTTTACGATCGGGTTCAAGGAAGGATTGTTCGAGACGTTCCTGCTGGGGCTGGATCTGGAGGACATCATTCCGATCGCGGAGTTTCGACCGGCGGTCGTCGAGATCAACAACACAAAGAGCCGCTACGTTTCGGTACCGGTTCCCGCGATCGCACCGGGGACGCTTGATCCCTTCGCCATTCGTATGAAGATCGTCGATGCCCCGCAATTCCCCGCGTCGGTGGGTCAGATTCGCTGGGCGGGCGCGCCCAACGTCGTAGCCGGTACGCCTGTTGAAGGGCCTATCTTCGTCTCGCAGGTCCAGTGCGATCCGGAGGTGCGTCAATGGGTCAACATCGACAACGTCAGTTTGTACGGAAAGAGCATCGTACCCGGCGCGACGTACGAGTTGCGCACGGCGACGGCTGATTGCGTTCTTATGGGTGGCGAAACCTGTCTGTCTGATCCGGTCATGATCGGCACGGGTCAGTGGGGCGACCTGGTACCGCCGTTCGGTGGCACGGGCCAGCCTAATTTCGCCGACATATCAAACACAGTGGCCGTGTTTGTGGGGACGCCGACTGCACCGAGCATAACACGAGGTGATCTCGTTCCGGAGGTGGTAAACCAAGTGGCTAATTTCTCCGACATCGCCGCGGACGTCGGCGCGTTTGGCGGCTTGGCGTATCCGTTTGCCGGACCGGGTACCTGTGCGCCTTAGCGCGCTCTCGGAGTGCACATGTAATCCTGTTGTCGGTAGCCGGACGCGGTCACCCTACACGATCTTTCGGATTGGCGTAGGATGCCGCTATGCCGAGCCTCCGCGATCAGGCCATCGTACTCACGCGTCTCGATTATTCCGAGACGTCGCAGATCATTGTGTTCCTCACGCGCGACCACGGAAAGGTGCGCGCGATCGCCAAAGGCATTAAGCGCGGGACCAAGACCCGGTTCGTTACCGGAACCGACCTGCTGGACATCGGCGAGATGGTGGTCTCGATCCGCGAGGAGCGCGCGCCCGGCCTCGCCATTCTGACCGAATGGAAACAGACGCGGAGCTTGATCGGTCTGCGCGAAAAGCTACCGCGTATCTACGCCGGACAATATGCGGCCGACCTGACCGCACGCCTTACGGAGGATTGGGATCCGCACGCCGATCTCTTCGACGCGCTGAACGCCGCCCTCAACGCATTGGCTGACGCCGACGACGTGCTGGAGACCGTCGTGCGCTATCAAACCGCCTTGCTTCAGGAGATTGGATCCATGCCGCGCTTCGACGCGTGTGTCGACTGCGGTCGGACCGAAGACGCGACCTACTTTTCCGCGCAGGAGGGCGGTCTCATGTGCCGGCACTGCGAGCCGGGGCACGTCGAAAAACGGGCTCTTTCCGACTCCGCGCTGCGAACCCTTCGCATCCTGATCACCCACCCATCCGCTGGATCCTGTGTGCAATCCGCGTTGCCGCCGAGCGGTTACGTCGGCGCGTACGACATCCTCGACTATTACCTGACGCACCTGACCGGTCGACCCTCTTCGCTGGCGGACAAACTCGTTTCGCCGCAGACGCGCCGAACGATTCGTTAGCGCGATTTTGCTGATCGGCTGCTCGCCAAGTTAGAGGAAGCGCTTTTTTTGTGTAGCGGTCGAATCACTGTGTCATCCGGTAAGACGTCTCGATCGGGCTATACAAAATATCCGAAAACGCTCTAAACCCGCTCGAGCGCGACCAGATCGTCGAATGTTTCGCGTCGTCGAATCAGACGTGTGGTCGCGCCGTCGATCAGCACCTCTGCCGCGCGGGGGCGCGAGTTGTACTGGCTGCTCATGACCATACCGTAGGCACCCGCTGAAAACACACACAGCAGATCGCCGCGTTCGACGGGTGGAAGCCGGCGGTTCTTCGCCAGAAAGTCGCCGCTTTCGCAGACCGGTCCGACAACATCCACAAGAGCGGCGCCCTCGGCACAGGTATCCCTGCTGCGCGATGGGGGTGTAATCCCATCCGCCGGCAGGACGGGCCAGACGAAGTGGAACGACCCGTAGAGCGCCGGGCGAATCAGTTCGGTGATGGCTGCGTCGACGATGATGAACCGGCGGTCACCGGAGGACTTCGTGTAGAGCACGCGGGTCAGCAGTACGCCGGCGTTCGCCGCGATGCAGCGTCCCGGCTCGAGCAGCACTTCGAGGTTTCGGTCCCGCAGCAAAGGGACGATGCGTTCCGCGTAGACCGACGCGGCGGGCGCTTCGCTCCCCTCGTAATGGGCGCCGAATCCGCCGCCGATGTTAATCGCGTCGATCCGAATGCCGTCGCCGCGCAATAAGTCGATCAGCTCGAGCGCCTTGTCGATGGCTTGAACGTACGGCGCTACCGAATTGACCGGCGATCCGATATGAAGATGTACGCCGCAAAGATCCAGACCCACCCGACCATGAAACATTTGGAACGCGCGTCGCGCTCGTTCGAGGTCGACCCCGAACTTTGTTTCGCGCTTGCCCGTGGTCGTGTATACATGGGTGTGCGGATCGACGTCGGGATTCACGCGCAGCGCCGCCCGGGCACGGATTCCGCGCTGCGCCGCCAAACAGGCCAGGTTGTCCAGCTCCGCCTCGGATTCGACGTTGAACCACCCGATTCCCGCCTCAAGCGAGGCCTCGATATCCGCGTCGGTCTTGCCGACCCCGGCGAAAACGACCCGCTTCGCGTCCCCGCCGATTTCCAGCACACGGGCAAGCTCCCCACCACTGACCACGTCGAACGCGCTGCCGCGCCCCTTCAGCAGGCGCAGAATCGAGAGATTGTGACAGCTCTTGACGGAGAAGCATACGGTCGGATCAAGCGCGGCGAACGAAGCCACGAACCGGTCAAGGTGATCGAGCAGCGTCCGGCGCGAGTACACGAACAGTGGTGTGCCGAATTCGTTCGCGACGCCCGATAGATCAGCATTTTCGCAGCACAACCGTCCCCGTCGATACTCGAAAAAGTCCATCCGCGTCCGCCTTCCCGCAGACCGCCCGCCGTTGTGGGGGACCATGATCGTTGTACGCCCCGGTCGCTACTCCGGCCACATCCCTTCCGTTCCCGTGCTGCGGTCGAATCAATGCGCGACAACGCAGATTAACTCGACCCAAAGATAAAGATTAACGGAGAACCCAGACGTTCGATTCCAGAGCGCTCTCGGATATTGTGTATCGCCCGATCGAGACGTCTTACCGGATGAAACAGTGATTCGACCGCTACACAAAAAGAGCGCTTGCGCAACACGGCGATACACAACAACAGCCTGCGCGATATACTACCGCGCAGGGCCCATAACGTGAATGTCTTGGAGCGAATCGTTGCCGACAGAACCCGATGTGATCGTGTATACCGATGGTGCGTGCAGCGGCAACCCCGGTCCGGGCGGCTGGGCGGTCCTCTTGAAACACCCCGCCACCGGAAAGATAAAAAAGCTGAGCGGGGGCGCAGGTCATACGACCAACAACCGGATGGAGCTAACCGGGGCCATCGAGGGGTTGTCTGCGATCAAGGGCGATAAGCGATTGCGGGTTCGCCTGGTCAGTGATAGCGAATACGTCCTCAAGGGCCTGACGGAGTGGATCGATAACTGGATCGCCAAAGGATGGCGTCGCGGCAAACAACCCGTCAAGAACGTAGACCTCTGGAAGAAACTCCACGCGTTGACGCAGTGTTTCGAGATGACCTATGAGTATGTGCGCGGGCACTCCGGACACCCCGAGAACGAAGAGTGCGATCGCCTCGCCGTGGCCGCAATCGACGTCGTCCGACGAGGGGAGTGCGGCGAAGACATCTAACGCATCGGCTTGACGTAGCACGCGCCGCCACCCGCTTGGTACCCACTTTTTCTCACCTGACGATAACGGGTTCGAGCTCAACGCCACCCCGCCCGTCCTCCCCACACACTACCATCCCGACACCCACCCGACAGCGCCCACCTCTACCCAGTGCATCCTAAACCTGTAACCCGCTCCCCCCAGCCAACATATTAAACCCGGCTATAATCAGGCCATTCACAATCTCCCCTGCAGCGCCCGCCAGCGTATTGTCTGGAAGACACGCCCCCCCCAGCACGAACAGCGCACCCTCGCACACGACAACCAGTTTCTTCCAAAAACTTGCTCTTTTCATTGTATCTTCCTCTGTCTCTAGAACCGTTATCTCTTCCCATTGCCCACGCTCATCCATCCCCCTTTTCCCCTGCGCTCCCTCTATTCCTTTATCATTTGCGCAGTCAGTACATAGTGCGCCGTGCGTATATACACCTCGAGGGCTTCTCGCTCCGATTCGTCAAGCTTCGATCTCTCACCCATTCGCTCGATAATCGTCGTCCATCGGTCCAACGAATATCTGTTCACGCGCTCGACACTGTGACATCGCGTACAATCCGTTAGGTAAATCGCCCGTCCCTTTTGCAGTAGCGCCCGCCCCTGATCACCACCGTCTACAAAGCGCGTCTCCCCATCGACAACCGGCGCCATCTCTTCAATCGTGGCACATCCGCTTGATAGGCACGCCAATAGTCCGACCAATCTCCAAACACGACGCACTACGCGGCTCCTTCTTTTTTGCTGTCTTTTCACACCCGATACGCTCTTCAACGAACGCCGCCATCCACACCCGACCCGGCGCCGCTCAACGCCTACAAAAACGAAGGCTTGCCCGCACGTCATTCACCCAACGGGATGCCGAAGATCATCCGCAATTGGAAATCGGGCTCGTCGTCAATGTCGCTCACTTGAAACAATGGTGTAAGGGTAGCCCACCAGGTCGCTGTTCGATACGAAACGTTCGGGCCCACATAGAGAACCCCCTTACCCCTAACGCCTCGCCAATCAGGCATGGCCAGCTCGTGCAATAACTCCATCCCCCCCAGAAGTTGCGGCGCGAATTGATAACTCACGCCTACGGTTTGCTGGAGCTCGCCGTTGTCCTCGTCGAAATGACGGCCCTCCCATTCGGCTTCAATGGTCGCATTGTAGGCAAATGTGAGCTTGCCGTAGTTCTTCTGGGCAATTACTTTGCCTTCAAGTTCCAACAGCTCATCACCGATCTTAACCTCCGCATAAAGAGATAAGCCGATCGGATCGGTTGTGGGATCGGTAAGATTCCATATCGTCTCGACGCCCACGTCCCGCCAATCGCCTCGATGCTTGCCTTCCGGTCGATTCTCTTCGTAGCGCCAGTCCGAAAGATAGATGCCGACCTGATAATGGTCTGTGATACCGTATTCAACCTCCGTGCGAAAATCAAAGCGGTCGAAATGGCGATTGGATTCCTTGGCTGTCTTCCAAGTAACCCATTGTTCAAACTCCCACTCGCCCTTGTGCGCCGTCGGCGCTTCATATACATAGGTGAAGCGGCGTTCTCCCGCATGAAGACGAAATGGTGCAAGCATCGTCACACTGAGAACGAGCGCACCCCGTGCAGATCGGTAACTCATCAATGACTCCCTTAAACAGATGCGCTGTCCAACCGGCAGGATGCGCGATGTTGAGCATGTCCCGTGTTCGCGCTCCAAGTCGCGGGCTTTACGCCGTGATCTTCCCGGTTTCTATGCCGGTTGCGGCGCCGAAGATTCGACACACGCAAAGGATAAACAAACAATCTAGTGCTTTGTCACACCTTGTTTTTAGGGTGGCATGGGCAAGCAGCAGCTTGCCCGTGTTGTTCCGGGCGGCGCTCACGGGCAAACAAGTTTACCCATGCCACCCACAACGAACCCTAAGAATAAGCTGTGACGCTGCACTAGTTGGCCTCGTTCGGGTCGGGGGAACCTGTCACATGGGCTCCGTCGCCCACGGACAACGGCGTTTGAATGGCGACAACCGCCTGACACAAACCGGTGGTCTCGCAATCCGAACAGATCGACAACGAAGGGCGGTGTTCCAGCATCGGCTGAACGCCGATCGCACCATTTCGCACGAGATCCAGCAACGACTCCATGCGGTTGACGGTGGCCGGACTGACGGCATGTTCCATCATGCAGGCGTCAACCTCCGCCGCTTCTCCATCCAGACCGAGCACTTCGACAAGCATGGCCTTGATGATCTCAAACCGGCGTACCACGCACTCAGCCACACGAGCACCTGCGGGGGTAAGCTTGACGATGCCATAGTGGTCGTGAACCAGTAATCCCGCCCGCTCAAGTTTTTTGAGTACAGCCGATACGGTGCTCGGCGTGACGCCCAATCCGCGGGCCAGGTCACGCACCCGGCCAAACTCGTTTTCAACCTGAAGGCGGTACAGCACCTTGAGATACATCTCGTGTGTTTGAGAAAGCCCGTGCTCGCCATGCATCACGTCATCCTTTCGCAGGAACCCAACACCCTCGCCCCGATGGACGGCACCCGAACGCAAACCCTGAACCGGCGGATGTTAACCATCATGTGTGATATGTCAAACAAAATTAGATAGACCATACAATTATTTATTGGATATATTGATTATTGTATAGCTTTAATCTTGGGGCTCGTCGGTGAGGGGCTGCGTCTCATGCTTCGGCAGGGGCAGGGCAAAACCGCGACCGAGTCGATGCGGCGGGCTTCTCAAAAGCGGTCCGGCGCTATGACCACCTCGGGGCACGGAGTGGCACGCAGGCTCGGGGTGGTCCACGCCACACGGTCTGTTATTCTAACAGCTTGTCCAACGACGCCATGTATAGCGTTTTCCCATATTGTGTATCGCCGAATCGAGTCGTTGTACCGGATGAAACAGTGATTCGACCGCTGCACAAAAAGAGAGCTTGCTCTAGCAAGTGTGGCCGGGGCTTCTTGCCGTTCATCAAGGTCGAGGGAGGACATCCATCGTGCCCGCGCGCATGATTCCATATCGTCTTGAACGCCGTACGCCCGGGGAGATGCTGGCCCGGGCTTCGGCGACGCTGACCGAGATGAACGCTCGACGTAGCTGTCGCGTGTTCAGTGATGAGCCGGTATCCCGCGCGCTGATCGAAACGCTCATCGCAGTGGGTCATGCCGCGCCGAGCGGTGCGAACCGAAAACCGTGGCGGTTTGTGGCCGTCGACGACCCGCATCTGAAACACCAGATTCGTGTTGCTGCCGAAGCCGAAGAACGAGAGAGCTATGATCATCGCATGCCGCAGCAGTGGCTTGACGCGCTTGAACCGATCGGCACCGACGCCCACAAACCGTTTCTCGAAATCGCCCCCTGGCTGGTGGTTATGTTTCGAATCGACTGGGAAGAACTCAATGGGGAGCGTCATCCGAATTATTACCCGAGCGAGTCAGCGGGGATCGCGGCGGGCTTCTTTCTCATGGCCTGTCATCACGCCGGGCTCGCAACGTTGACGCATACGCCGAGCCCCATGAAGTTCCTGCGTGATATGCTGGGTCGACCGGTCAACGAGAAACCGTTCCTGCTCATACCGGTGGGGCACCCGGCCGCGGACTGTACGGTCCCCGATCTTCCGAAAAAACCGCTCGTCGACGCGCTGCAATGGAATTGCGCGTCATCCCCTTAACGAACTCAAGGGAAGGGGCGTTGGGTAATTAGAGCATTTCTCGTTTACATGTGCCGGTTCTGGAATATCCGAATCGGCATCGAGACCGGGAAGATCGCGCGGGCATAAAGCCCGCGGCTCCGAACACAAAAACGGGTAATGCTATAGTACCGGCGCCTCATCGTTTCGCAGACGCATGCAACCCATCGCAAAGGAAGAAGTCACACCATGCCGCAGAGTGGCATGGGCAAACTTGTTTGCCCGTGGATGTTCAACGATCAGCACGGGCAAGCTGCTGCTTGCCCATGGCACCCGGAAACTCGAATAACCTTCCTGGAAACGGCTCTAGGTTTTCCAAAACGTCTGCACGCGTTGCACTTCGTCACGGCTTCCGATCAACAGCGGCGTTCGTTCGTGCAGCGCGGTCGGGCGTTTATCCAGAATGCGCTGCGCTCCATCCGTAGCCAATCCACCCGCTTGCTCCGCGATAAACGCCAACGGATTAGCCTCGTAGAGCAGGCGCAGCTTGCCACCCGGCGCTTTGGTGGTCGGTGGGTAAAGAAACACCCCCCCTTTGATGAGTGTCCGGTGCACGTCAGCTACGAGTGAACCGATGTACCTCAGCACGTATCCGCCGGAGGCATCGCTTTTCGCCCATTCCAGATACGCCTGAACGCCCTTGGGGAATTGGTCGCGGTAGGCTTCGTTGATGCTGTAGATCTTTCCACTGGCGGGCATCGTGACGTTTTCGCGGCACAGGCGGTAGGCGCCGACCGACGGGTCCAGCGTGAACATATGCACACCGTGCCCCGTGGTATAGGCCATGACCGTACTGCTGCTGTAGATCACATACCCGGCGGCTATCTGTTGATAACCCGGCTGAAGGATGTGGTCCATGACGTTGTCGCCGGTCGAATCCTCACGGCGCTGAAGGATGGAAAAAATCGTTCCGATCGACACGTTGACGTCTATGTTGCTAGATCCGTCCAGCGGATCGAACAAGACAATATACTTCGCCGTCTCGCTCGGCTCCTTCAAAATGCGCGGGCTGTCGTCCTCCTCAGAGACCATGATGCCGACGTTCCCGCGATAGCCCAAACAGGCTGCGATGGTTTCGTTGGCGATGACGTCGAGCTTTTGTACGACGTCGCCGCTGACGTTTTTCTCGTGCATCGAACCAAGAATGTCGACCAGGCCTATGCGCCGAACATGATCGGCGATGATCTTGGTCGCCAGGGTGATCCCCGAGAGCAACCAACTGAACTCACCGGTCGCGTCGGGGGAGTAGCGGCGCTGGCACTCCAGGATGTGCTGCTGAACGGTGCGGATGGCGGGCACGTTATAGCTGATCGACACGTTGGTCACTCCTGCACGGTTCCCCACAGCGGGTCAAGCCCATGCGCCACGGGACGCGCTATCGCAGCGCCCTGGATCCTAGACGTCCAGGTTTTTGACGTTGATCGCGTTGTCTTCGATGAAGCGCCGACGGTCCTCGACGTTGTCGCCCATCAGCAGGCGAAAGATACGGTCCGCTTCGCGGGCGTCGAGGTCGGCCTGTTCCACATCATCCATATCCTCGGAAATAACGACACGCAGCAGCGTGCGCTGGCCCGGATCCATCGTCGTTTCCCAGAGCTCGTCGGCGTTCATCTCGCCGAGCCCCTTAAACCGCTTGATGCCGAGCCCGGCCCGCCCTAGCTCGCGCACCGCGCCCGCCACCTGCCAGAGGTTGTCCAGCTCAACGACCTCGCCGGACGCCGGGCGCAGCATGAACTTCGCGGGGGGAAGCTCGCCGGTGACCAGTTCCTCGCGCGTGAGGAACAGATCGTCGACCTGAAGCCCGAACCCCTCGATGCGGCGGAAGATGTCGTCGATCACCCGGCACTCAGCCAGTTGATAGCGCACGATGCGGTGCGCCGACGGTGCGTCTTCCGCATCATCCCGACCATTGCCCGCACCGGCCAATTGTACGTGCCGCGCTTCGGAGAACTCGACCTCCCCGTGCGCTTCGGTCTCCTCGGCGCACAAGGCGCGCACGTCGTCTTCGTCAAAAAGGTAATGCCGTTCGGGCTGATCCTGATCGGGGCGATAAATGAAGGTCAGCATCTTGGGCAACCCGCGCGCTAGGTCACGGTGTTTCTCTACGAGATCACCAAACCTGATGCCGCGCCGCGACAGCACGCGCACCTGAACGTCCAACGAATCCAATTGCGCAATCAATTCGCGCAGGCGCCGCCCCTCGATCACCACCTCGGCTGTCTCATCCGTGCGCACCAGAAGTGCTGTACCATTCAGACCGATTTCGGCCAGCTTATTGTTTAACGTACGGTCATCGAGCACATATTCAAGGTGCTTGCCTTTCTTGACCTGATACAACGGAGGCTGCGCGACGAAAATGCGACCTTCTTCCAGCAGGGGGCGCATGTGCCGAAACAAAAACGTAAGCAGCAGCGTGCGGATGTGCGAGCCGTCGACGTCCGCGTCAGTCATGATAATGATCTTGCCGTACCGGCATTTGGCGGTGTCGAACTCCTCTTTACCGATCCCGGCGCCGACCGCCGAGATGAGCTTGGTAATTTCGTCGTGGCTCAGCATCTTGTCGAGGCGCGCTTTCTCGACGTTAAGGATTTTCCCCTTAAGCGGCAGGATCGCCTGCACGAACGAATCGCGCCCCTGCTTGGCGATACCACCGGCTGAATCACCCTCGACAATGAACAGCTCGGTCGAGTCGACGTCCTTACTGCGACAATCCCAGAGTTTACCCGGCAGGTTCCCACCGGACAGCGCACTCTTGCGCGACAACTCCCGTGCCCGGCGCGCCGCCTCGCGCGCCTGCGCCGCCTGGACCCCCTTCAGAACTATTTTCTTCGCCTCTGCGGGGTGCTCTTCGAAGTAGTTGCCCAGCTTTTCGTTAAGCAACTGCTGGAGAAACGTCTCCACTTCGGGATTCAGGAGTTTGACTTTGGTCTGCGCTTCAAACTTGGGATCTCGCAGCTTGACCGACGCGATGGCTACCAGCCCCTCGCGCCAGTCGTCACCCACCACGTTCGTGTTCCCTTTGATGAGATTGTTCTTTTTCGCGAAGCTGCCGGCTGCTCTCGAAACGCTTGTCTTCAGCGCCGACATGTGCGTGCCGCCGTGAACGTTGTGGATGTTGTTGGCGAAACAAAGCAGGTTTTCCGTATAGGCGTCCGTGAACATCAAGACGACCTGCGCCTGAATGCCCAGCGACTCATCCTCCCCCTTGATCATGATGGGTTCTTTGTGCAGGAGCTCCGCCCCGCCGGCGAGATGCCTGCAAAAATCGCGAAGCCCCTCTTCGTAGTAAAACTCGCTTTCCTTTCCGGTGCGGTCGTCCACGATACGAATGCGAAGCCGGTTATTGAGATAAGCCAATTCGCGGATTCGACTCTGGAGGGTTTCGTATTTGAACTCCGCGTCGTGGAACACCTCCGGGTCTGGTTTGAATTCGATGCTGGTTCCGGTCTTGTCGGTTCCGGGATCGCTGGTCAACCCCTGGGTGGTCTCGCCGCGGCAGAACGCCATCGAATATTTGGATCCGCCGCGGTTGACCTCGACGCGCAGGGTTTCACTCAACGCATTGACCACGCTGACCCCAAGCCCGTGCAACCCGCCCGAGACCTTGTAGCTGTGGCTGTCGAACTTGCCCCCCGAGTTCAGCACGGTCATCACCACTTCCAGCGCGGGCTTGCCGTTGATCTTGGGATTCTCGTGCTTGATGGGTCCGACGGGAATACCGCGCCCGTTGTCAACAACCGTGCAGCTCCCGTCGGCGTTCAACTTGACAAGAATACTGGTGCAAAACCCTTCGAGGGCTTCATCGACTGCATTGTCGAGCACCTCATAAACAAGGTGTTGCAGACCGCTTGCACCCGTTCCACCGATATACATGCCGGGGTTCTTGCGGACCGCCGCCAGCCCCTCCAGAACCGTAATACTCGACTCGTCGTAGTTTGGTATGACCACTGATGTGTCACTCACGCCCATCACCTGTTTCTGTCAAAGGCGCACGATGATATTCAAAGCGAACACTCGTCACATTCATGTTCCCCTCCATCAATGCGCGGATAAGCCGCGTCCGCCAGGTACGCTCCATCCAGCCAACCAGCGACGCGTCACGTACGCCCACGACCAGCACGCCCCGCTCGATACCAAGCACCCTGCAGCACCGCCGAAACTCCTCATCCCCCACCGAAACCAACGCGGCGTTGATCTCCGTGGCGCTCGCGGACCCCGCGCTGTTCATTGCGCTCGCCCATGTGCGAACCGCCTCACCCAGCCGAACCGTTCGCACCACCTTCTCCCGGTTGCGCTGAATCCATGCCAATTGCCGACGCCGGTCGATCATGCAATCGTTCCGTTGCGGTTCCAGCCTGCTGAAAAAAACCGAACAACCCCCACCACACGAGCGCCTCACCCGTCTCGCCCTTTGTTCCACGAATGCCCGTTACCAACGAACACACCGCCGACAGCACCGAACCCGCTGACTCATAATTGGCGGCGCACGACGACGGCGATTCGCAGGATTCACACCCCCTCCAAGTCGCCCGCCTCAGCCTGCACGAACGCGCTCGTCCCTTCCATCCAACAAAGCCAACCGCGTCACCTCAATCGCACCTTTCACGAAAGGTTGTTCTAGGACAGGTTAACCGGCATGACCACATGAAGGAACTGGTCGCCGACCCGAACGATACCGGGACGGTTTGCCTCCTTGAAGGCGAAGCTCACGTGATCCTCATGGCACACGCGCAGGACATCCGTAAGGAAGACCGGGTTGAACCCGATATCCGTCGTCTCACCCGAGTAGCGGATCGGTAGCGAAATGGTGGCTTCGCCTTGCTCCGCCGCCCGGCTCGACAGGGTCAACTCGCCCGCGCCGAAGGAAAGGCGTACCCCCTTGGATTCCTCGTTGGTCAACAGCGCCGCCCGGCGCAGCGCGCTGTGAAACTCGCTCGTATCCAACTCAACGGTGCGATCGCAGTCAGCCGGGATGACATCCTGGTATTTAGGAAAGTGTCCCTCGACCAACGACGTGCTGAGTACGGCCCCACCCACTTTAAGTCTGATCTGGTTGCTGGTGATCTTTACATCAACCGGTAGGTCTTCGTCCGCGGACAGACGCATGAGCAATGACAACGCCTTGGTCGGCACGATCGCCTGCGGAATGTCGTGCGTGGCCGGTTGCTCCAGCTTGGCATGGCACACCGAAAGGCGCCGTCCATCCGTCGCTGCCAGCGTCAGCTTGTCGCCCTCCACCTCCCACAGCACCCCATTAATGGCGTACCTGGTGCTCTCGCGGGCGGCTGCGAACAGGGTCCACTCAATCATGCGCCGAAGCACGCCGTGCTCAATGATGAAACTCGGATCACCGTCAGAACCCGGAACCGGCGGGAAATCCGAGGCCGCCTGGGTCACGATCTGGAAATGACTGCCGCTGCCACGCAGGTGCAACGCGCTGCCCGACGTGTCGACGGTCATGATTTCGTCGTTGCATTCACGAACGATTCTGTTGAGCGTATCGGCGACCACCAACGACTCACCCGGCTCAGCCACTTCAACCTGCGTGATCGCCGTCCGCAGCCCGATTTCGAGATCGGTAGCCGATAGAACCAGCACGTCGGGTTGCGCATCCAAATATACACACTTCAGAATGTCCTTCGGGGTGCGCACCGCCGTAACACTGCATAGTGCACCCAGTGCGTCGACCAGCTCCTGCCTGTTGAACTTCAGCTTCATGATAGGCCACGTCCTTATGGTTTACACATCGTGTCGTTGTATTCTTATATAACTGGTTGAAAACATAGTAGCAATCATAAGCCTTGTCATGTTCGCCGTTTGGATATCCGCACTGATTCCTAACTATCGCGGGCATCAAGAGCTAGCCGTCGGGAGGTACTGTTACCGGTTGCGCCGGCCCTGTGCGTACGGCTGTTGATAATTCCATGGTTCCTCACACGCACGCCGGCACGGTCTCGTACGTCGTTGAAACCCCGCAAATGATTCACAGCATAAGCCTCGCAAACGGCCTTAGAATCCGCCATTTTTTACCTCACTGGCGAGTTCGTCAAGGAGGGCGCGAAGCTGGCTGTTGGCAGCCGCCTGCTCGGAGATCGACCGGCTGGCGTGCAGCACGGTCGTGTGGTCCCGCCCGCCGAAGTACCCGCCGATTTCACCCAGGCTCTGGTTGGTCAGCGATCGGGCAAGAAACATGGAAACGTGCCGCGGATGGGCGATCACCTTTGATCGCTTCTTGCCCTGAAGATCGGCGACC
>CAZWWW010000015.1:0-15979 GCA_964637715.1 uncultured Phycisphaeraceae bacterium
GAGCGTTGTTTGACATCGTCCATCCATCTCCGAGATTATGCCCCGGCACCCAGCGCAGGTGCTCATGCGTGATCCGCGAATCATCCGATCATAAGAGTAATGGCAGGATCAGTCCAAACGATCGTACCGCACGGCGCTATCGCGTGGCGTCGTCTTGTCGGGCTCGGCGTCGTTTTATGCGGTGCTTGGATAACGGCGGGCTGCGCTCATCCGGGGCGCGTTAATCCATCTCAAGCCTGGTTTGTATCCTGGACTGGCGAGGGGATTCAGGGGCGGCGGATCACGACGGCGCATTTCGAGATCATCAGCACCGTGGTCGATGATGAGTTCGAGCGCGGTTTGCCGGGGTTTTTGGAGCGTGCGTACGCGGAATACGAAAAGACGTTGCCCGGGGTTAGGCCCGTCGACGAGCGGCTGACGACCTATGTGTTCGGGCTGCGCGACGAGTGGACGCGTTTTACGCGGACCCATTATCCGTTACGCCTTGAGGTCTATGCGCGCATTCGCTCCGGGGGATTTACGGAGGGAACGACGGCAGCCTCTTTTTATGTGAGTCGCGGGGTGACGCTGGCCACGCTGGCGCATGAGGGCTGGCATCAATACGTCAACGCCCGCGTCGACCGGCCGATCCCCGCCTGGATCAATGAGGGGTTGGCGTGCACCTTCGAGTCGTTCGATCTGGACCACGGCGCGCCACGTTTCAAGCCGCGGCGCAACGCTTTTCGTATCAACAGTCTGCGCGAGGCGATTCAGCGCGACACGCTGATCCCTCTGGCCGAGATGCTGGATACCGACGCGGGCGAGGTGATTCTGAGCGATCGCACGAAGAACACCGATACCTATTATGCGCAGGCGTGGGCGTTGATCACGTTTTTGCGTTATGGTGCCGGCGGTCGCTATGCGTCCGCTTTTAAGCGCATGATGGGCGACGTCGCCTCCGGTTCGTTCCACGTCCGAATCAGTGCAGCACGTTTGACAAGCGCCGATAAGACATACGGTGCCATGCCGATTTCGGATGGGCGCGCAGCCTTTGTGGCCTACTTCGATACCGCACCGGAAGACGTGCAGGAAGATTACTACGATCATCTGGTTCGCAAAGCCGGGTTCTTCGGTGGGTGATGGCGAGCGGGCGCCGCGCAAAAAGCTATCCTACGTGCTACCTTCTCTGCAGCGCGGTTTGGCTTGTGTGGTACGCGTGAGTCTGCGGGCTAGAGCAAGCTCTCTTTTTGTGTAGCGGTCGAATCATCGTTTCGTCGGGTGAATCCGCTTGATGCGGCGATACACGAAAACTGACTATGCTATAAGGCGAGGTCGCTCGTGCGGTTCGTTGCTCTTGGTCCGAACCACCCCATTGCTTCGACTGCGCGCATCTTGTTCTTATCGACGCGTGTCGGGCACTTGCGGGGCTATCCGTGACGTCGATAATGACGCCATGCTCCGTGCCGCTATGTCCGCCATTTGGGCTTTTTTGCGCAAGCCGATCTTTGGTACTGTAGTTGTTCCGCCTGGTGCGCGCGTCGATTCGGCGCTGTTCCCGGAAAACGAATACCCGGTCTGCTGTGCAAGATGCGGGTACAGTTTGCGCGGGCTGCCGGATGGACAATGCCCGGAATGTGGAACGGGTTTCACGCGCGGGCAACTCCTGGTCACAACCTATATCCGCGATCTGAACAGCGCAAGCTGGAAACGATCGAAGGCCGCGAAATGGTCATCGAGGCTTTCTATGGCTGGTTTCGCTTTTTTAGGGATTCTGTTTTTCGGTCCGCCTCTTATGGTGTGGTATGTTGGGTGGACCAAAGGGACACAGACGTGGCACATCACAATCATGAATGTTGATGATGAACGCAAGGCTCGATCCGAGTCGCGCAATCCCGATCAGTCGGCGCGCACGATCGCCTATGTCTCGGCGGTACGTTCGCACATGAGTGAGCGCGCCATTTAGCCGCCGACAGGCCGAGGCGGTCGACGTAGTCCTTGGGGAAAACCCTGACGCACGCACAACGCGGGCGGTGCGGTCTTGGTGGTTTATGCCCACTGTGTGTCGCGTTTCAATGTTTTGCTTAACAGACAAATACCTTCGAATCGCGACGATTTTCCTTGACGCGATTATAGGACTAAGCTAGGCTGAGAGTCCGCTTGGTGTTGGGCGGGTCATGTCGGAGACGCGCCCCTTCCGTTTCTTCACTCTTACGGAGGTGCTATCATGCAGGTCAAAGTTCAATCACGCTGCTCTTTGCTGCTGCGTTGCTACGGTAAACTACTGTGTCGGGGGGGGGCCTTTAACGGGCTTCGGTTTGCACTCTTGGTGATGGCCGTTACGTTCCTCCTGACTCCTTCTCTTTCCCTCGCCGACGACGAAGTAAACACGCTCTTCGGTATGCCGCTTCCCGAGAACACCGCGCTGATCGCCGTTGACGCCGGAGACGGTTCATTCATCGTGTATGCTGTGGACACAGACGCAGCATGGTCGGACCCGATCGATCCGGAAACGTGGCCCGCTACATTGATCGCCTTTCAACGCAGCAGAACATGCCGGTCGGCGTATGGACACCCGATGAACTCGTCGTGGATAAAGTGGCTACGTCGATGAGCAAGATTCACATTCTGCTCGATCCGCGGCTTCGCATGCGTCATCGTGTAGGCAGCGGTTACTTCGACAACGGTGTTGAGCAGGTGCTGACGGTTCTTGACTTTAACGAAATATACCGGACCGACGGTCTCCCGGGCGTACCGGAGGAACTGTTGACGATTCGCACGGTGTTCCCGGTCGGGTTCCCGGCGGATGCTGTTGAGACCGCAGAGTTGATGGACTTGGCCCTTTACCCCGTGCTCCCGCCGGCAGGTGGTAGTGACGGCGACGACTGCTATCGTATTTCCGGAGGGCTTCAGCCGTCCATAACGCGCTGCACCAGACCGACCGCGTTCGGTCAACCCGGTCGTGCGTTGCCGGGGAAGGGTTTGGCCGGAGATGGGTCGGATAACAGCGTGCTGGCGAATCCGGCAGGGCTCGCTTGCCTAGAAAAGCATACGGGCTGTCGGACGACATGTGACGGAGCCTTTCTCACTAAAATGCAGTCATGCGATAGCATTTTTATCGACCAGCTACTTAATCTGTCTGAGGTCTGCCTTGTCATCACAGGAACTATTCCTATTACTGGCCCGGCGGGTTTTATTGCTGCCGAAGCATGCCAAATCGGCGGGACAACTGTAGTCGCTGATAATCTGTGTCATTGTAAGCAAACCGGACGAAAGGTGCGCCAGCTGTGCTGGTCTTCATGCGCGTCGGACCTCAATGCGTGTTGCGCAAAGCCCGATGCGGACTGTAACATTCCGGTTTTGATAAGGGATCCTTAATGCGATTGATCCCGCCCTATTTTTTGCGGCGATGCTGCATGTTCTTGTTGCCCGCGGTTGGGGCGTTCCTCCTGACTCTTGGCGTGGGGCATGTGGATATCGCGCATTGTTCGTCGTGGGTTTGGCCGTTCGCGCTGACGATGGACTTGGTAATCTCCTTAGCACCGTTTGCTCTGATATTTTGGTTCATACTATCTCTTTTTAGGATGCATCGGCGCATCGCTATGACGCGAGGGCGCATGTGCCTATCGTGCGCCTACGATCTGCGCGGATCGCCGGTCGAGGGTGGGCGGTGTCCTGAATGCGGAACTAGCTATACGCGGGAAGCGCTCTCCGAAGCGTGGGGCGGATACTTGGCGTTCCCGCCCTGCGTGGCACGTCTGTATCGAAGCCCTGTGGTCGCCGCGATGATACTCCTGCTCCTTCTCGGATTCCAGTGGTCTATGCTGGCTGGGTCTGTCACTCCGCAAGGAGAAAAAGGGTGGACGATAGCTAATAAGATAACACGGGTGCTGGTGCTGTCAATTGTAGGTGTTACCGCCGTCCGCTGGTACCGTTTGCGACGTCGTGTCCAAGCCGCCGGGCTCCATGTGTGTCCTGTGTGTGGGATGCATCTGTGCAGTCAGCCCGCTGAGGCGGGGGCGTGCCCAAAATGTGGTGAACCCTATACGCGCGAATCGCTTCGGCAGGCGTGGCGCTGTTTTGCAAAAGAAGTGTGATTCCGAACCGACGGGACGGGAATCGGGCGGGTTCATGGAACAAGACGTCGGTGGTGGGCCTCGCGCATCTCGTTCGAAATGCAGAGTCATTCGTGATGCGTGTTGTGCCCAACCAGGGACTGATTGCAACATACCCGTTTTACTTGTGCGATGATGATAAGAGACATGCCGCGTTGTCTTAAGAAGCCGATTTGGCTCTCCGTCCTTGCGGTGACGCTTAGTTGCGGTGCGCTCTTTGGTGTTCTTATCCTAACCGTCTGGTTCGGGGCGCCACAGACGATAGCGCTAGGCGTACTTTTTCTGATCGCTATCGTCTTGATGCCAATCTGGTTACTTTACGTCGGGCTGTATATGTTGCGCGTTGAGGAACGTGTGGGCGTGACGCGGGGACGAAGCTGCCCCGTGTGTGTGTACGACCTGCGAGGATTGCCGGACGAATCGGGGAAGTGCCCGGAATGCGGAACGAGCTATACACGGGAGTCGCTTGCGCGTGCGTGGCGATGGCACGTGCGACGCCCGCCCTGTGTGGTGCGAAGCAATCGGGGGTACGTCGTTGGTTTATCGTTGGTGTTCTTGTTGATAATGCTCGGACCCGTGGTTCCGCTGCTTCCCGTGATGACGCCGCGATGGCACATGCCACTCGGTCCGATCTTTCCCGTGATCGTAATCGCTTTTCTTGTTTGGGTGGGTGTGCGCTCGTGTCGATTACGTCGGCGCGTGCGGTCCGCCAGATGGCACATATGCCCGATGTGCGGTACCGATTTGTGCGGCGTCCCGGCTGAGGCGGGCTCCTGCCCAAAATGCGGAGAGCCCTATACGCGTGAATCGCTCCATGAGGCGTGGCGTTGTTTTGCCAAGGGATCGTGATTGTTCTGGGATAAGCGAGGCATAGCGAAACGGTGCGCGGTTTGTACAAGCGGGGTTGTGCTGGCGGTTGTGGTGGTGATTCGTTCGATGCCCGTGTCCAAGGCGCGTGCTGCGTCAGGCGTCGTCACACAGCTTGTTGTTGCGGGATTCGGGACTGCGTATTTCGACACTGTCTGACGGGTTGCGCCTCGATGAAGGTCGGCTGCGCCTCGACGAATTGAGCAGTAAAACAAGTGCCAGGAAGATGACACCTCCACCGACGAGCGTCTGGGTCGGAACTGTTTCACCTACCGCGATATAGGTCCATACCGGAACCAGCACGGGCTCGAGCAGGGTGATCAGCGCGGCCCGGAAGGCGGGCAGGCGTGCGAGCGCCAGCGTGTACAGGTAATAGGGTAGTCCGAATTGGACGACGCCCATGATGGTGATCAACACCCACGCGCGCGGCGTCAGCGCGAACCCGCCCAACCACAGCATCGGCGTCAGCAACAACAGGGCGGCTCCAAGATTATTTACAACCGTCAGCGCCGCGGGGTCGCTGCCGCGGAGCATGCGGATCATCAGTGTGAGCAAGGCGTAAAACAGGCCCGAACCGAGCGCCACGACCAAACCCCAGCCCCCTCCCGCGCTGCTCCCAGCGAAGATGATGCCAATGCCGACCATCGCAAGGACCAGTAGCCACAGATCGGATCTACGCGGTCTCTCATGCAGCAGCCAGGGCGACAATCCAAATACCCAAAACGTCGAGGTATATTGGAGGAATATGGCGTTGGCCGCCTCGGTCATGACATTGGCTACGACAAAGCAAAGGGTCATCAACGTGAAAAATACAATGCACCACAGCGCCGCCGGTCGCAGGGGAATCCGCGTGCGGGCACTCGAACGCAGTGTGGAAAAACGTCCTCGGGCCAGCGGCAGCAGGAAGAGCCCTGCGATCAAGGAACGGTAAAAGGCGATGGCCACGCCGCTCGCGTGTTCACGGTCCATCAGCTTGATGAGTGCGCCGTTGAGACTCCACAGCGCGGCCGCTCCTGCGATCAGCAGAACGCCCGTCCACGCGGGCGTGCGGGGCGTGACCACATTGGCAGGTTCATCGACGTATCCGGTTTGCGATGGGTTTTCCGTTGTCATGTGGCGGTACGCTCATCAGTTGTCGGTGGACCATAGAACAAGCGCTCTCTTCGTGCAGCGGTCGAATCACTGTTTCATCCTGCGAGACGACTCGATCCGGCGATACACAATGTCAAAAAGCGCTCCAGCACTTGGTTCTGTTTAACGTGGCATTCGGTACTGACGAACGCGAGCTGGTATGGATCGATTCTACGAAAGCGGCGCGCACGCCGGCTTCATCTCTCCAACTAATGCCGCCGTCCCTTGGCGTACCGGTGTCAGATTGTGTCAGCCCTTGTGATCCGGCACAAGTAGCGTCGCTTCGACGGCAACGTAAGCGGTTGACGCTCCGCCGGTGCGATGCTCTAGTAGCCGGTTTGTTGAGGAGAGGATTTCTTGCCGCGGTTTGGGTTCCGTCGTAGCCAACCGCACACCTTCGGAGAGAGACAGATGCGAACAGGCTGGAGAGGAATGGGCACGAACCGAATGGGTGGCGTGCGCGGGATAACGCTTGGATTGATGGTGCTTTTGACCGGTTGCCTCAGCACGCGGGCGGTCGGGCAGAGCGCGACGAATGCGGAACAGGTGGCCGGTGCCCATCCGTTCGACCTCACAGGGACTGTCGATCCCAACATCCCGCCGCCGGCGTCGATCATCGGCTATGAGGTGGGTGAGCGCGCGGTTCGATACGACGAACTGATACGTTATCTTAAGACGTTGGCGGCGGCGTCACCGTTTGTCACGATGACATCCTATGGCACCACGCACGAAGGGCGTGCGTTGTATTATCTGACGATAACGAGCGAAGAGAACCAAGCCCGCCTCGGTGATATCAAGAAGGCGAACGCGCAGCTCTCTGATCCGAGACAGTTGGAAACGACCAGGGACGCCTTGCGGATTATGCAGTGGCTCCCGGGGATCGCCTGGATGGCTTATGCCATACACGGGGATGAACTGTCGAGCACGGATGCGGCGATGCAGGTGGCTTATCAACTGGCGGCGGGGACCGACGAGGCCACGCGCGCGCTGCGCGACGGGCTGGTTGTGCATATCGATCCGTTGATGAACCCGGATGGTCGCGAGCGCTACCTGAGCCAACTGCAACAGCTAAACGGCAAGGTGGCTAACTTCGATTATCAGGCCATGCAGCACATGGGGTTGTGGTCCGCCGGGCGGGGGAACCATTACCTGTTCGATCTGAATCGCGATTGGCTCATGCAGGTCCACCCTGAGACGCGCGGGCGGGCGGCGCGCATTCTTGAATGGCATCCGCACCTCCTTGTTGATTCGCACGAGATGGGTTCGCTGGATACGTACCTGTTTGATCCGCCGCGGGCGCCGTTCAACGTGAATCTACCGGAGCAGAACCTGGTGTGGCGCAAGCGGTTTTCGGCGGACCAGGCCAAGGCGCTTGATCGACACGGGTGGAGCTATTACACGCGGGAGTGGTATGAGGAGTGGTATCCGGGCTACTCAAACTCATGGGCGAATCTTCTGGGCGCCGTGGGGATTCTGTACGAACAGGCCCGCGTCAACGGCGGGGCGATCCGGCAGGCGACCGGCGGACTGTTGACGTATCGCGAGGCTGTTTACCACCACGTAGTGAGCAGTTTTGCCAACCTCAACACTTTGCTGGCGAATCGAAAGGAGCTGCTACGCGACCGGTACGAAGATCGTTTGTGGGCGGTTGATCCCGAGCAGTCGGGCTACGAGACGTTTCTTGTGCGACCGTCGAAAGATGCGGTGCGCCTCGACCGGTTTGCCGATCTGCTGCGCCGTCATGGGATCGAATACGTGTGGGCGCGTGACCCCATCACGGCGGAGAATGCGGTGGATATGTTCGGCACGCGGCGCGATCGGGTGGCTTTCCCCGTCGGCACGTTGGTCGTTCGCACCGCTCAGCCGCATCGCCGGTTGCTCACGGCGCTGCTTCAGTTTGATCCGCACATGTCGGATGCGTTCCTGCATGAAGAGCGCAAGGAGATTGAGAACGGGCGCGGCTCGCGCGTGTACGACGTAACGGGTTGGAATCTGGGCATGGCCTATGCGCTCGACGCGTATTGGGCGGAGCGCGTCGGTGAGGTGGCTGCCGGTTCGGCCGGTGCGCACGATGGGCGCTACCCTGAACAGAGGTCCGGTTACGGCTATGTGATTGACGGGGCAAGCTCGAACGTACCGGAGGCGATCGCGCGGCTGCTGGATAAGGGATGTAAAGTGCGCGTCGCGAAGCAACCCTTCCGCGTGGCGGGTGTCGATTTTGACGCCGGTGCGCTGTTGCTTCGTAACCGCGAGAACCCGGACGACGTGCACACGCGGGCGCGGGACGCGCTGATCGGGCTCGGGGTTGATGTGTATGGTGCGGATACCGCCTTGAGCGAATTCGGTCCCGATCTGGGTGGGCAGCAATTCACGTTGCTTACCGCACCGCGCGTGGCGATCGCCACCCAGTGGCCTTTGTCTTCGACGTCGTTCGGTGCGGTGTGGTTTTCCTTGGACGCGCGCATCGGGCTGCGCTGTTCGCCGCTTAATATCCAGTATCTCGGGCGATGGGATCTGCGACGTTATAACGTAATCGTCTTGCCCAGTACGTTTTCGCCCGGCGCGCTCGGGAGCATGTTGAACGCCTCGGTTCGCAAACGGTTGAAACGCTGGGTGGAGGCCGGTGGAACGCTGATTGCGATCGGCGGATCGGCGGCGTTTCTGGCGGGTAAGGATCATCCGATCGGATCGGTACGCTTGCGCCGTGACGTGCTCGACAAGCTGGACGAGTATGACGAGGCGCTGGCGCGCGAACGCAGCGCGTGGGATGTCGTGGTGGATCCGGAAGACGTATGGGGTACGAAACGGGGCAACGAATCGAGTGGCGTGGGTCAAGACAACTGTGCAGAAACAGAGGAGTCGGATGAGCGCAAACCATCGGGTGCGGGGGTGGCTGATTCGGGAGAAGGCGACCGATCGGAGGAACACAAAGACGAGGAGGCACTTGTCCGCGAGGATGAGTGGATGCGGAAATTCGCGCCGATCGGCGTCATCGCGGCGTCCCGGGTGAATAGGGAACATTGGCTTGCCTTCGGCGTACCCGGGAATCGCGTGAATCCTGATTTGCTTCCCGTGTTGCTCTCAGGCAGGTACGTGTTGGAATCAAAGCCGCCGGTGGTAACGCCGGTGCGGTTGACCGGCGGCGATACCATTCGACTGTCCGGTTTGATGTGGCCTGAGGCGCGGGTTCGCGAGGCCGACGCTGCTTATGCGACGGTTGAGCGAATCGGAAACGGACAGGTGATACTCTTTGCCGGCGATCCCGTGTTTCGGGGTTATTTCGAGGGAACGACGCGGCTGTTGCTGAACGCGATTCTTCTGGGTCCGGGTCTTGGAACCAACCAACCGGTGCCCTGGTGACACGCTGTGACACGGGTTAACGATAAGGGGCGATACCATTGAGAAACGATGCGGGCGCGGGACTATTGAGATGATTTATGACCTATCACCGGCCATCGGCGCATCGCTCAAAGTTTGGCCCGGCGATACGCCGCCCTCGCGGGAGATTCTTCTCGATATGGCGCGCGGTGATAACCTGACGCTCTCTACGCTTCGATCGACGGTTCACGCCGGTGCGCACGCCGACGCTCCGAGTCATTACGGGCGGGACGGGTGCACGATCGATAAGTGCGATCTTGCCCGGTACATCGGTCCGTGCCAGGTGGTTCGCGTACCTGCCGCGCGCAACAGCCGCGTGGCGGTGTCCGATTTGACAGGCGACATCCACACAGAGCGCGTTCTGCTGGCTACGGGAACGTATCCCGACCCGAACCGGTTCAATGAAGATTTTGCGGCGCTGGCACCGGAACTCGTGGATACTTTGTACGAGCGGGGCGTGCGTCTCATCGGTGTCGATACGCCCAGCGTAGATCTGTTCACGTCGAAGGATCTTCCGGCCCATCGGCGGTTTCTCGCGAATGACATGGCCATCTTGGAAGGACTTGTGCTCCATGACGTGCCGGAGGGCGACTACGAGCTGATCGCGCTGCCGTTGAAGTTGGTCGGGTTCGACGCGAGCCCGGTGCGCGCCGTGGTGCGGACGCTCTGAAGGGCTGGTCGTTCCGAACCACCACCTCCCGCCGGCTGTCCAAGATCGTAAGAGGCAGGATAGGCTCTATAACGTGCCACATGATGACACTTTAGGTGTCGCGCGATTGGGGTGCGCTACGCTCCTTCGCGCATTAGATCGCTTTGCGATATTGCGTATCGCCGAGTCGAGTCGTTTTACCGGATGAAACAGGATTCGCCTACTACCCTAGAAGAGAGCTTGCTCTAACTGAACGAAAACCAGCCCTTCTTCTGCTTGCCGGCTGGAGGATTGTCTTTTTCGCGTTCGATGCGCGCCAGCAATTCGGCGTCGGGTCGACCCGGATAGAGGCGACGCAGCGTGCGCAGCTTCTTGGCCATGTCCGGACTCAAGTCGATGGATTGGATGACCGGTTCCTTGGGCTTGTCCTCTGATTTGGCTTTCGCCTGCGCAAGCCGCTTGGCGTCCACCTTGATGGGTGTGTCCTTTGCGGCTCCCTTGCCGGACCCCTTGGAACCTCGGCGTCGTTTGCGCGGAGCGGGTCCGATATCATGCTTGGCTTTCTCAACCTCCGCCTTGGCGGCCGCGAGCGCTTCTCGCATCGCATTCGCCTGATAGTGTTCGGCGTCAACCGGCGGTTCCGCTTCGTGTGCGTTGTTGGCGTCTTGTGGATCGCCCGGTTCCGTGAGATCAGCGCCGGTGATCGAAGTGTCCGCAGCTTGGGACCTATTAGCGGATTCGGACGTGTCGACGGCGCTTGGCCCGTCATCGCTCGATTGATCGTGAACCGGGGCAACGAACGAGGACCAGAACGTAGCGATGGCCGTATGGCTGGCGACGATCTCCTCGCGCCCGGTCGACGGGGCGGCATCACCGCCGTCCGCTACATCGCGCAGCGTTTCGGCTTCTTCCAGCACGATCAGCGCCTGCTGTTCCCGTTGTTCGAGCTCCGCCGCCCGCGCGTCCAGCGCCCGGCGTTCCTCCGCGAGGCGCTCTTGTTCATGATCGATTGCAGCCGCTCGTTCCGCCGTTTGGGCGGCACGCTCTTTAGCGTCCTGTTCGAGCTTCCCGGCTTGTTCGAGCATCGCCGCCGCCGCTTCCTTTTCTTTGCGCACTTCGTTGGCGAGGGTCTGGTTTTTGTTCTTGCTTCGCGCAGCGTCGCCGGCTACCTGATCTGCTCGTCTTTTTGCTTCGTCGACTTCTTGCGCCCTTTGCTCGATCGTTGCTTGTGCGGATCGCAGCGCTTCATCGAGCTTCTGTTTTTCGGATTCCAGTTGCGCAAGCCGCTCGCGCAGTTCGGCATGTTCGGATTTGAGCTGTTGCAGTTCGTTGTCTCGAGTCTTGACTTGTGCTTTGGCCTCCTGGTTCGATTGGTCGACGCTTACCCTGTCTTGCTCCAGCGCCTCGAGCGCGTCGTCGAGATGCGCCTTATCCTGCGTTAGCCGGCGCTCCTGCGCGGCGAGTGTCTCGCTGCGTTGAGAAAGTTCGGCGTCGCGGGTGTCGAGCTCCGCCACACGTCTTTGGGCATCAGCCAACAGACCCTGTATCTGTTGGTCACGCTGGGCGACCTCAGCCTCACGCTGATCCAGCGCTTTCGATCGTTGCTTGTCCTTTTCCGCCTGCTTCTTCCGCTGCGCTCCCTTTTCGACCTCCTCGCGCCGTGCCTGGTCCAAGCGCTCTTTGGCCGCGTCCAATTCCGCCCGCTTCTCCTTCAGTTCACCGGCGGCGTGTTCGAACTCCGCGCTGCGATTGTCGAGGGCAGTGGATCGTTCGTCGAGCGTCGCCGAAAGCCTGTCCAATTCGGACCACTTGGCGTCAAGCTCCTCGGCGCGCGTACCTTCAAACCGGCTCCGGTCGTCGAGCGCTGCACGCTGTTTTTCGAGCGTTTCGCGCTCTTTGGCCAGCGCACGCTCACTGCGTCCCTGTTCTTTCTCAAAGGCACCGCGCTGCGCGGCCAGCTCTTTAGACGCATCGGTAAGCGCACTGCGCTCGGTTTCCAACTGCTGGACCTGGGCCTCGTGCTGTGCAGCCTGTTCAGCCTGTTGCGTGGTAAACGCTTCGCACTCAATCTTCAAAGCCTCTTCGTTGCGTGCGAGTTCCTCGGCCCGATCCTTAAGCGTTCGAGCCTGCTGGTCGACTTCCTTCGCACGGCGCTCAGCTTCTTCCCGTTGCGTCTTCAGATCCGCCGTACGCTGCTCGTAGTCTTTCTCATGTTCTGCTAACTCAGCAGTACGAGCCGCGTTGGATGCCGCGACTTGATCGAGCTCGGTTCGTTGCTTGTCGATATCCTGGCGAGCTTCAGCAATCTCTGCCGCCTGTTGCCGTGCGTCGGCTTCTCGCTGCTCGAGCGACCGCTGCCGTTGCACCAGCTCCGTCTCAGCTTCGGCGTGGCGGGCCTGCTGTTGTTCGATCGCCTTGGCCGTTCGATCAAGGGCGTCGGCGCGTTCCGTAAGTTCGGTGTCTCGGGCGGCCTGGGCCCGGGCGTTTTCCTGCAGCGCTTGGTCTCGTTGTTCAACGGCCTGGGCACGCTCCGCAAGATCTGCCGTTTGCCGTTCCAACACCGTGGCACGTTCCGTGAGCACCTCGCGCTCGTGTTCGAGCGTCGTTCGTTCTTCGACCAAACGCGCCTGCTCAGCAGTGATAATCTCTCCACGCTCATCGAGCTTGCGTGTTCGCTCGTCGAGATCGGCACATCGCTCTTGTAGAAGCTTGGCCTGTTCGGCGTGGTGTTGTTCCTGCCGGTCGAGCTCCTGACGGCGGCGCACCAGTTGTTCTTCTGTTGATGCGATGTGCTCTGCCCGTTTGGACAGTTCGGCTGATTCTTTCTCAATACGCTCGTTATCCCGGGCCTGTTGCTCAAGGTCCGCTTGTTCGCGCGTTTCCAGACTGGTTCGATCTTCGACGAGCGTTTTGCGGTCTTCCTGCAAGAGAACCTGCGCGGCGGCGAGCTCGTCGTTTTCCTTGGCGAGGGTTTCGGCCTGCTCGTCAAGCTGCTTTCGCGCTGCGTCAAGTTCGTCCTGTCGCTTCGTGAGCGCAGCGTCGCGCTGCTCGATTGCGGTTTCCCGGACGGTACAGGCCTCGATCCGTGCGGCTAGCTCGACCTGCTGTTGCTCGAATTCGGATTTGAGTGTCGCGAGTTCCTGTGTCGCCTGCTCGTGCTGCGCCCAGGCGTCTTTGAGCGCAGCGTGCGATTGCTCCAGTTCTTCAGAAGCGGCCTGTTTTTCAGCGGTCCATGTCTCGGTCGTCTCGGTCAGCGCCGCCTCCCGGTGTGCACATGCGGCCAGTCGTTGCTCTAGGGCATCTCGCCCTTTTTGGAGATCCGCCTGCGCCTGCTCCAGCGCCGACCACTGTTCGGCAAGCGCCCGGTCACGTTCTTCAAGGTGGGCCGCTCGTTCTGACGCCTGCTTCTCGAGGCCCTTTTGTTCGGAGGCCAACCGGTTGCGCAACCCGTCCGACCACGCAACGACAGCAGTTTCGTACTGACTGAGTTCGCCGGCGAATGCGTTGAACGCCGCATCCGCTTCAGCGAGAAGTGTGGCGTAGTCCTGTTTGCGCGCCATAACCTGCTTCCCCGTTTCGGAGCGCCGGGATTCTCCGGCGCTTGCCCAACACGTCCCCCCACAAGACACAGTCGGGGCTGCGCAGCGCGCCCACAAAACGGCCTCGTCACCGAGGCGTGGCATGCGCACCTGCTACAACCGGAGTCAAGTGTACATTTTGCCACGACACCCCAACTATCCGGGGTTGCGAGAATCCGAAAACCAACCCCGATCGTACCGTTGCCGGCGTAGGGTCCGTTTCACCGACCGGGCACGATCTTAGACATAGGGGGAACCAAGGTTCTTTTTCGGACGCCTTGTCTGAATACGTCGCCCGTTCGGGTTTCAGACCGGATGCGAAAACGGCGCGTCCGAGAATGGCGCTGATGAATGATACTGACTCAAACGGCGTCATTCGAAGTGTCCTTGTCGATTAGGGTGGTTTGTGCGGGGTGTATCGTAGGCTTGTCGTGACCGTATATGAATCGGCTGGTGTCGATCCGAAAGGATTGCGCATCAGGAGCGCCGGAGCGGATCTGCACGGCTCGCGCGGCGCGCCTTTTGGTTACGGGACGCTGGGGAACGTCTCGACTTGGGGAAGTTGCCGTGACAACCGATCAACATAAGAGAACACAGACGCCGCCCGATCCCGCTGCGTTGCATCAGCGGGCCAATAAGGCGATGGAAGCGCTGAAAGCCGCCCAATCAACGCTGCATCAGGACGTCGAAGCGCTGTTGAAGAAAAAAGAAGTGCTGGACGCGCGGCACGACGAGCTCGAACGCCGAGACCTCGAACTATCGAACCAGCAAGCCGAATGTGAACAGCGTCTGGCGCGCCTCGATCAAATGGCTGCAGAACTGGATGCGCGTGCGTCCGAATTGGAATCGGCACGCAAGAAGCTCCGCGCGGAATCGGAAGCTCTGGCCAAGAGCCAGGAGAACCTGAAGGCGGAAATGGCTCAGATCGCCGAACACAACAAGGCGCACGAGCGGGCCTGTCAGGCGCTGACGGAACGAGAACACACCGTAGCGGTTCTCGAACAGCGGGTCACGCAGCAGGGCCAGGCGATCGAAAAACAAACGGCGGAGCTGAAGCGCCGAGAGGCTGATCTCACCGCGCGCATGAAACAGATGGACGCGGACGCAGCCGAGCTGGCGAAGGCGCGCGAGACGGTCTTCTCCATGCAGGAACAATTGGCGAAGGACCACCAGGAAGTAGCGGTGCAGCGCGAGGAGTTGTTGCAGCGACTCGGTTCGGCCACCCGTTCGCCGACCTCGGCGCCACCCGCGAATCGCCATGCGACGTCGACCGAGCCTGTCGGGAGCGGGTCGTGGAAAGCCGCACCAAAACCGGCTGCGTCAACGGAAGCTGATCGGTTTAGAAAGCTGCGACGAGATTCCAAGCGGCGGGCCATCGGCGTGTAGACCTTCGTCATCATCGGGGATCTGGTTGGAATCGGGGATGAGCGTCCCTTAACTCAGTTGAGCCTTCTTATGTCGTTTAAGTTATTCACGCGAAAACCCAGCCGTTCACGGCGATCATCACAGGGACGCAACGGGAGCGCCCTCGCAAACCCCGGCGTTGAGGAGTTTCAACCGGCGGAAGCGATCGTGCCCCACGACCACGCGCTCAAGCGCATGGCCCAGCAAGGACGTCATGTGTTGATCTTGCGTGATCGGGCGCAATGGCAATCCGATCCAGAGGGACCGGAGGTTATTCAGAACGCTGGCGACGTGCTGGAGCAGCGCATGGCCTTGGTACCGACCGGCAGCGTCGCCATTGTTCAGACCCTGACCGCCGATGCGGGCGCGACCGAGGTCGAGTTCGACGTAGCGCCGTTTCTACTTGACATTCATTGCGTGACCAACGCACGGTTTCAACATTTCGTGGACGCCGAAGGCTACGATGCGCTCGAATACTGGCCCGAAGAGATCTGGCCCCATCTCATCGAACTAAAAGATTTGACCGGTCAGCCCGGACCCCGTTACTGGCGCCACGGTCGTCACAATGCCGCGCTTTCCGACCATCCTGTGGTGGGGGTAAGTTGGTACGAAGCGCAGGCCTATGCCTTGTGGATCGGTCAACGGTTGCCTACGGAGATGGAATGGCAGATGGCCTCGTCGTGGCACATCAAGAGTTCCACCGACGTGCTCCGTCGGTTTCCGTGGGGTGACGCGATGGACAACAGCCGGTGCAACATCTGGTCGTCGCGCATCAGAAAAACCGTCTCGGTGGACAGCTATCCACAGGGGGCGGCGCCGAATCACGTGTTGCAGCTCGTGGGCAACGTGTGGGAGTGGACCGACACGGAGTACAACATAAC